>NZ_JAUBQH010000002.1:0-251644 GCF_036701145.1 Microcoleus sp. Pol17C6 | reverse complement strand
TCTCTCCATTCTTGAACTATCGAATCATTTAAGGCATTAATTTGCTCGTAAAAGGTATTCGAGTCTCCTCTTTTTATTACAAAATTTAACCTTTTTTTGTCATGATATCTCAACCCACCCATGATATTTACTCTTCCTCTTTTCCTTTGACCTGTGATTTTTTTTCGACTGCCTTTTTTTCCCCAATTTTTTCTTCTTATCACTCGTAAACTGAATCCACTTTCATCCCAAAACCATACCTGTAAAAGCTCTGGACTTTCTTTTGTTATTCTTAAATACTCAGATAACTTCTGTTTAAATACTTCTCTTTCAATTGGATTTTGTTTGTCCTCTAAACTATATTTAGCCCAAATATAAACGTATTTTTTTTTATGTAGTATTCTGGATATTTGGGAACCACTCAATTTAATTCCTGTGACTTTTTCTAAATAGGTTGCTAGTCTGGCTGCCGTCCATCTCCCAAATTCATATCCATATTCTGCAGGTTCTTTATCGATTGTATCTATCAATATTTTTTCATAGTCTGGAGTGACTTTGCGAAAATTTCCTGAGCTTCTTTTATCTAAAAAACTATCCAATTTATCTGGGTCGCCATGCACTGACCAATAAGCTACTGTTGTGTAAGCAATCGGGAGCATCCCGGTTTTGCAAAAGCCTCAAATGGCTAAGAGGTCGTTGAGGTAGGCACAACGAAGTTTGAGCATTTGATTGACATTTTTTTTCAACCATTGAGCGCCAGAAATTTTCAACCTTCTATCTATTTGTTTGACCGTCGATTCCACCGCTCCCGAGCCGATGGAACAAATCTTGTCTTGTGATAATTGCTCATAGTTAACAATTCGAGAGCGATGCTTTTCTAGATACTTACAAAAGTTTTGGGCGGTTTTTTTGCGACCATACTTAAATAAATCTAGAGTGGACTCGACCCGGCCTTGTCACAAAAATTCCTTGGCTTGGGCTAGACGTTTCAACGACCCTCCCACTTTATATAGATTTTCAATTAAATGATACCAATCTAAAATTTCGCGTCTGGTTTTACCAGGATTCAACTGGCTAATAATGTTCCATATTCCCTCATGTCCATCACCCAGACAAGTTAATATATCGGCTAAAGGCTGATGGTTTATATAGTTAATTAACGCTTCATTATCTTGATAAAAAGCCCCATAATAACTTTCATGTAACCGCACGGCCTTATAATCTTGCCAATGAGACCCTTCTCCCAACTTCCCTCTCAGACGGACTTTCCCTCCATCTATGCTAGTTTCCTCAACCTCCAAGAAGGCTATCGGTTCTGACCATTCTTGTTTTTCTACCAATCGATGTAAACAAGTGTGTCCCATCTTTACTCCTGTCTGAACTTCCATTTCTTGGGCAGCCTTGGAGTAGGAAATATTAGCGATTTGACGGAGACAGCATTTTTCAAATAATGGAGATAATCGGGTGGATTTCTTGACCTCTAATTTTTCTGCCTGTTTTTCAGTAATTATTAGTTCACCAATACAGCTTTTTACTGTCCGGGGTCGTCCTTGTTCTGTTCCCGTTGCCTGTTTGATAAAAAAAAACCTATTTGGGGACCTACATGAACCAGCCATTGCTGCCTGAGATGCTTTTCGATATTTTCCAAACTTGTCAGTTCACTGGGGGGTGTATTGTTATAAAAAATTTTAGCAATTTCTGACGTACAGCTTTCCAATCGCTCTAGTTCTTCAGGGGTCATGGCTCTTTCTCTCTACTCTTTTTTAACGTTTTTTTGGATTTTACTCATTTTATGCTGATTTGGGGATATTTACAAAACCGGGATGCTCCCAAGCAATCTCCATAAATTCACTAATTTCTCGATATGTTTTTCCGTCATTTACTAGCAACAAAATTAGAACTTTTTTCCTCACGTAATTATCCTCAGACTCTTTTAGTAGTTTAACGAGTCTCTGTTTTTGATTTTGAGATAGATGGTTTTTGGCTGGCATACATTCTAACTAATGAACGCTTATTTTATATTGATATTATACAATCTAGCTGCGTATCAGCTTAACTCTTGAGACACTCTATTCTTCAGTTCCTCTAAAATGGCTGATTGACTCTCAAACATATTTTTGGAGGAAGCTAAGTGTTGGCTTTTCCCAAAAGCAGCGCATTTTATCATACTTTTTTATACTTGCAAAATCGGGATGCTCCCGATCGGATTCCTGGTGTTCTGGGCGAGGAACTCTCAATCGAAACTTCATGGACTTCAAATATTCCCATCCTCTTTGACGAGAAACTTTGTAACCTTTAAGTTCACTCATCCAGTCTACCACTTTACGACCATTCCATAGCCCGCCATCGAGAGGTGGCTGCTGTAGGAATTGCCACAACTGAGCTTGTTCTACATCATTAAGCAGAGGGTCACGAGCTCGATTTGTGACACGCTGATCTCCGAGAGATTATGGTCCTAAATGGTTGTATCCCCAGACTCGCTTCATAAATCCAACTGCGACTATAACCAGTTACTGCCATCACTTCTCCGGTGGTTTTGCCGTTTGCTAACAGCCAAATAATTTGATAATGATGAGCACAAGTGGGTGTTTTGGCCTGACGGAAACGACTCGGTAGCTCTTCTACACTCAGATGAGGTGTGATCGTAATTCGTTTGGGCATTCTTGATCTGACGCAGTAGTATTCATCAATACTATATCATTACCAATCGACCGGACATGATATGATGCTTCCTGCTACACAAATTTCTCTGTTTTTTCTTCTCAAAAAAACTTCAGCAATAGGGACTCAAACTAATTCAATATCTAATTGTATTTGGCTGGTAAGCTTGACATTTTTAGCAAAGTATAGGTTGATAGAATTGGTGTATTTTACGGGATTATCATATAAGGTTGCTAGTTCCAAAATTTCTTCAGCAACATATCCCGTTTCTTCGGCAAGTTCTCTGGCGGCTGCCGATTTCCCGCTCTCTTCAGGAGGGTTGAAAGATCCAGCAGGCAGTTCCAGCAAAATTTCGCCTACTGCGTGCCTGTATTGACGCACTAATACAAGTTATTGCTGCTCTGTTGTGGCAAATACGAGGGCGATATTGGGTCGGAAATTAACAAAAAAGTCGTCTATAATTTGTCCGCTTGGCAATTCTATTTCATCTTGTCTAACCTGACACCACTTGTTGTTAAGAAGGAAACGCGATCGCAATAATTTCCATTTAGTTAAATTTTTCCTCTCGCAATGTTAAACTTTCAGCGTCATCCGAAGGCAAAATTTTCCCATCCATAATCTATTTCAGATCAAAAATTTCACCCAGCAGCCATGCCATACAAAAAATTACCACGAAAATTTTGGGCAGACTTCCAAAAATTGAATGTTAATTCTCTACCAGCGAGATTGTTTGCGATCGAGTCACTGAGCCTGAGTCTAGCAGTCGTCGCTGCAGTTGCAGCAGTGCCGACAACACTGGAACGAGCAAATGCTTCAACAGTGACTTCAACAGTGACAAGTTGGCAATTCGATCCCGCGACAAATCAGCTAGAAATTACTCTCCCAGAGGGAACAACCCCCACATATTCTCTACTCAACCCGTCTCAAATTGCTGTGGATTTGCCCAATACTGAGATCGGAGTAGATGCAACTCAGCTATACCCACAAGGTAGAGTGCGTTCTGTGGGAGTGAGTCAACTTCAACCGGGAACGGCTAGAATTCTGGTCAATTTGGCTCCGGGAGTCGGTTTCAGCGCAGGGCAAGTTCAATTCCAAAGAAGCGGGGTAGAAAATCGCTGGGTGTTGCGTCCTTCGATCGAACCGACTCCGAATATGGAAACTCCCGAAACTCAACCCCAGCCTCCAAGACAAGTACCGCAAAACCAGCCGCCGACTGATTCCAACTCAACTGGTGCCCCAAAGGTCGATAAACCTGAGCCTCCTACTTCCCCGAATCCCACTACAAATTCTTCGCAGCCGCCAACTCCCAATGATCAAATCCGGCCGCTCAGAGTGCCTTTAGTCAATGTTCCCCTTGATGAACGCCGTGGGGTACAAGCTGCTGCTCTACCCCGCCTAGATCCTCAAATAACGGCTGCCGTAGCGCCGGAACAGCGGACGCTTACCTTTGGTGAACCGCTTCCTCGCGGACGATCGAATGCTCCTTTGCAGGCTGCGGCTGGGGCGAATGTCTTGTTGCCGGCGGGCACGGAGCTCAGTTTGCTATACCCCGGCGATCAGGCTTTGCGCCTGCAAGCGAAACCCAGCCGCGAGGAAGTGCTTCTGCTGCAAGGAGGACTTTTCGACAGTCGCGGCAATACGATCGTACCTGCTAATACGCCAGTCATCGGCCGGTTTGAAACGACCAACCTCGGCACTAGATTTGTGGTCGAGGCTATTAGTCTCAACGGTCGCAATATCCCTCTCTCGGCTCGCTCAGAACCCGTGGGAGGCCGTCGGCAACAGCCGACCGATCGCAGTTTGGTCCGCAATACTGGTATGGGTGGCTTAGCTTTGTTCTTACTGAGCGGCTTTTCCGGTGTCGGTTTGTTGGCTGGAGCAGCGGCTGGTGCTGCTACAACTTACGTCGCTGCTCCTCAACCTGCTACGATTCAACCCGGTCAAACTTTCCAAGTTCAGTTAACCGAAGATTTACCGCAGTTCGGTTTTTGAAGGAAGAAGGAGGAGAGAACAAGGAAGAAAGAAGAGGTTCGAGGGAAGACTTCCTTCTTCCCTCGAACCTCTTCTTTCAAAATTTACTTAGAGCAGTTTTCCATTCTTTGAAATAAAGTAGGGACTTAGGCTAAGCCTAAGTCCCTACCCCATATCTGTACTTCACTCAAATCAAAACCGCTATATCGGCGATTTAGAAATTTTGACCTTCCGTGGTTGGAGCTATCGAACCCGGTTGGTTGAGGAACAGGTTTTTAGCGCCGTCATTTTGGTAGATACAGTTAATTTCGGGTTGAGCTTCTAGGGGGCCGGTGAAGCCAAAGGTGTTCATGCGATTTTTGCAATCGCGCACTTGGTCTTGGCTGATGAGTTTTCTTTGTTCGAGAATTGCCCAGTTATTGGTTCGCAAAACGCATCCGGGGCGCATACTCGGCTGCGAAATGTAGACGTTGAAGGGGTTTAGGGTGACGTAGAGGCGCATATCTGTCACCATCGCACTTGCTCCAAACTGCACGCAAAGTTCTGGGTTCGGGGCGCTGCGATCGATAAATTCGCGCGAGGCTACGTTCTCTGGGCTAATGGTAGCGGTGGAGCTAAACGCAATGCCAATCCCAATCCCCAGAATAAAGACGGCTGTTAAAATCCCTAGGGTGGCGGAATTGAGGAAAGATGGTTTGCCGGACTGAGGTTGACGCCGCGACTGTCCGCCCATTGAACCGGGGTAGTCGGAGTCTTCATCTCCTCGGGATGGGTCGCCGCTGAATCTGTCGTTGTAGGATTTAGGTTTGCGTTTCATATAAGGTTCCCTCAGTTCTGGAGACTCAACAGGTAGTAGTTTGTTATTTTTAACCGATCGCGCCTTTCTAATATTATGGCGCTACGAAGGTGGTTGCGGAGGGCCCAGGACACCCCCTGTGGGTTTGGTGTTGCGTTCACAGCTCGCGATCCACTAAGGGGCTGCCTTGTCTGAATTTTCAGATTTCAATAAAATAGCTGAAAGTGAGATAGTCTTGCACAGCGGAGGAATCCGGCTCAAGATTGTTGACAAATTTTAACATTTTACAAGTCAGGAGGTATAGATTAGTGTCTGTCGAAATTATTCAAAAGCCTTCCACAGTCCGCAAGCTTGCACCGCGCTACCGCGTTCTGCTGCACAATGATGATTTCAATCCTATGGAGTACGTGGTGCAGACTTTGATGGCGACGGTACCAAGTCTGACTCAGCCACAGGCGGTAAATGTGATGATGGAAGCCCATACTAACGGGATGGGATTGGTGATTGTTTGCGCCCTCGAACACGCGGAGTTTTACGCTGAAACGCTCAATAATCACGGATTGAGCAGCAGCATCGAACCTGACGATTAGAACCTGACGGTACTGCAACGGATTCGCCCAGCCGGTTTCAGACTCATACCGTCAACTTTCATACCAAAAAGCCAAGGGTTCGGCCCTTGGCTTTTTGGTATATTTAATCCGGTAGATATGGAAATTTGAAGAGCATAGGTTTTTCGGAACGGCCGGAAGTTGTTCGGAGCTAGGTGAGCTCTCGCACCAATTTCAACTCTCCAATCTCAAATCTTTATCCGAGGAAATTAATGAGGAAATTAATAACGTCCTCCTCCGCCTCCCCCTCCTGCGCGACCAAATTTTCCAGGGCCGCCACCCCGGTTGCCGCCACCCCGGCCACCTTCATCTTCGCGGGGCTTAGCTTTGTTAACTTTGAGGTCGCGACCCATCCACTCTGCTCCGTCGAGAGCACTAATGGCTGCATCTTCTTCTGCATCTGTGGACATTTCTACAAAACCGAAGCCGCGGGGGCGACTGGTTTCTCTGTCGGTAGGTAGATGTACTCGCTTAACGGTTCCGTATTCGGCGAAGACGGTGGTGATGTCTTCTTGGGTAACTTGGTAGGATAAGTTACCGACGTATATCGACATGAGGAATAACTCCAAAATTTAGACAGTGCGAAGATTTCAGTTTCGGAGAGTCCCCTGCCGATACAGAAGGGCAAGTTTTTAGACAATTCTGTAGCAATGAACAAAGCCTGCAACTGAATCTGATTCACACTTGGTACTTTAACATAGAATAGCGTCTTTTGAGTAGGTTTTAGGAGTTAATTAAGTCGTTCTAATTAAAGGTAAAACTTTTAGGGTATTCAGAAACGTGGTCGATCGGTGTGATGTTTTGCCTGCTGTGGAAGCAGAGAAAGTTATGCCGCCCGCTTTCACCGCAGGAAAGATACATCCACCTTGCCAAAGTTGGTACTCAAAGCTAGGTTTACGTTTTCCAGGGCTTTGACTAACCACACCACGCCTTCTCGGGTACTGCATTCGTAGTGACCGAACAAAATTGCCAGCCGCTTTTCTAGGTAGGGCTTGACTTTGCCGCAAATTAGTACGATTTTCAGCAGCAAACCTGTGGTTTGGGTCGGCCCGAGGTTTGAGATCAGGTCGATGAAGACAAAGTGGTTGGGCCGCACAGGACTCTCTACTACTAAAAAGTTCAATAACTGGCTACAAGTTCTGATCATTAAAAATTCATTAAACTTCTGATCGTCGCTGTGGGGCAGGGTATTTTGTAGTTGCTTATACAATTTTTCGTTAAAGAGACGTTTGCCGTAGCGCTCATCGGTGACAGAAGAAATCAGGTATTCGTACAAGTCGTCTTTAAAGGAGCGGTAGGACTGATATGTGCTGGCGTTCGCCGTGAAACGGCCCGCTAGCTGTCTGTAGGTATCGGCTCCTTCTACTTTTCCGACAAATTGCTTGAGGGCAAAGAATAGTTCCGGGTCGGTCAACAGGGTCGGATTTTTTATAGACTGTACACTTCTGCCGAAAGAAAGGGAGGTTTCCCGGCGCGCTGTTTGGGCTTTTCTCACTTGGTGAGCCACGTATTGGGAGAGGTTGATCTCAAATTGCTGCTGCTTTTGAGCTTGGATTCTTTTAATGATTTTTTGTTGTTCGTAGGTGCTGTCGTCGCTGAGGAGGCAGTGTTTGTAGAGGTAAGGGTAACGGGGAATTAATGTTCCGAGGGGAAGGGTAGCAGGGGTTTTGCTGTTGCTGCTATCTTCATTGCTGTGAGTTATGACTTTGGCTAAGCGTTGGAGGGTGAGGTACTGTTCACTTTCGGTAAATTGATTTACTAATTGGGGGATGGAGCCTCGCCCCCGCGATCGATTGTATCCAAATAATATTTTGGGCGCTTCTTCAAACACAGCGATCAATTCAGGGATGGCGGCTTGCTTGCTGGGGTATGTTTGCCAACGGTTGATCAGGATGTGGCAGCAGCGGTTGAGGATGTATTTGAATTCTTGTTCAGCGTGTTCTGAGCGTGCTATTTTTTCGAGTGCGTCGGCGACGGAGCGATCGGGATATCCGGTACCTTGGATAAACAAAGTGCGAAAGCGGCTGATGAGTTCGGCCGGCTGCTCTCGTTGTACCAACTCCAGCCAATGCTTGTAAAGTCGCTGTTCTTCTTCGTGGCTTTGTCTGTTGTAGTCGTTCACTGTGGATTAACCCTCCGAGGCTGGGGCAGGAGCTTTCAGCGCTATTATCTTGATGAATTGGCCAATGAATCGCAATAATTGAGTCAACCGAGCTTCTCGCCGGATGAGGCTTATGGGTAGAAGCTGTCAGCAGCTTAAGCCGATCGATATTTTTGCTTAGTTAAACTATTTACCAACACCAGCATGACATGAATTGTTGGTAATTAGCAAGGCCTTAAATCACCATCTACTTTGTAAAGTATTGGTAAAGATTGTGGGTGGGTAGGGAATAATTTCTGGGTGGGCGGACGATTTAGTATTAGGATGATCAAGGTCAATCCTGATCCGCAGCCCGCTGTTAGTTAAATTTGAGGTTGGGCGAGGTAGAATTAGCTGGGAAAATTATTTGAAATGTGAGTGCTGGTTATGGTTTGTCGCGTAAGTATCGCCCAACTATCTGAAATTTTAAGTGTACCTTTGCCTGCTGTGTCTAAGGGAGTTTTGACAGCTTTAGGGACAGGTATTGCCACAGATACGCGCACTCTTGAGGGGGGCGAAGTATTTTTGGCGCTGCGGGGAGACAATTTTGATGGCCATCAATTTTTGGCAAAAGCCAGGGATTTGGGGGCGATTGCGGCGATTGTCGATCGAGATTGGCAAGAGGAATTGCCTAATTTTCCGCTGTTGCGCGTTGACGATACTTTAAAAGCTTATCAGTCGATCGCCCGTTGGTGGCGTGACCAATTCAGTATACCTATAGTTGCTGTTACTGGGTCTGTAGGTAAAACTACTGTTAAAGAGTTAATTGCGGCGGTTTTGTCAACGAAGGGAAATGTTCTTAAAACTCAGTATAACTACAACAATGAAATTGGCGTACCAAAAACTCTGTTGGAGCTTTCACCTTCCCACAATTATGCTGTAATTGAAATGGGAATGCGCGGCAGTGGCGAAATAGCGCTGCTGTCGCAAATTGCGCGTCCTACTGTGGGGGTAATTACTAATGTAGGAACGGCCCATATCGGGCGATTGGGTTCGGAAGAGGCGATCGCCCAAGCTAAGTGCGAACTTTTAGCAGAAATGCCTACAGATAGCATTGCTATTCTAAATCACGATGGTGACAGATTAATCGCAACTGCGGCCAAAGTTTGGCAGGGAAAAACTTTAACTTACGGTTTAGAAGGCGGGGATTTGTGCGGAGAATTGCTCAATCCTGATACAATGTTAGTACAAGGTGTGGAATTACCACTGCCGCTGCCGGGACGCCACAATGCTGTAAATTATTTGGCGGCTTTGGCGGTAGGAAAAGTTTTAGGTATTGATTGGGAAGTTTTAAAGCAAGGTTTGTCTGTGCAGTTACCGGATGGACGGGCGCGCCGCTACGATTTGCCGCAGGATATTGTGATTCTAGATGAGACTTACAATGCTGGTTTGGAGTCGATGTTGGCGGCGCTGAGACTGTTAGCAGATACTCCGGGAAAGCGCCGGATTGCGGTGTTGGGAACGATGAAGGAATTGGGCGATAGGGCGATCGAATTTCACCGACAAGTGGGAAGGGTCGCACGAGATTTGCATCTGGATGCTTTGTTTGTTTTTGCTGATTTTGAGGAAGCAGCGGCGATGGCTGCAGGTGCGGCGGGTTTGCCTTTTGTGGAGGTAGAAGATATTGCGAGGGAGAATTCCCGCGAAGATTTAGCAAGGCATTTAATGGAGTTTGTCACACCGGGCGATCGTATTTTATTTAAGGCCTCTCATTCGGTGGAGTTAAATCGAGTTGTGGAGAAGTTTCGCGCTGATTTGGCTGGCGAATAATATCCTGTCCGCGTCAATAATTATAATTAAGTTCGTAGTGAGGACTAAAGTCTTCCTAAAACTCGCTCGGAGTGAACTCCTCGCTACAAACTCATGTTTTACACGATATGATATCATCTCAAAAGTGCGTGAAACGGAGCTATCTTCCCGCAGGGGTTCCCGTTCCCCGTAGGGTAGGGAATCGTCCTCCTTCACTCTCCTGACTGAATTTGACTCCTCACCCATTCGCGGAACAAGCGAATCAAAGCTTTTTCTTTTGTAGTTCTCCTCAATTCCAAAAAGCGCAGCATCTCAACTTGCGACAAAAAAGGGAAAGTCGGAGAAACATCTCTTTCGGCATATTCCTGTAATTCCAACTGATAAATTATTAAACGATTTCCGTCGTAGCGCCAAACTTCAGGTACGCCTAAACTTGCATATAAAGAAAGTCGATCGATCGAACTGCTAGTCACGTCAATTTCCACAACTAAATCCGGTGGTGGATCTTGATTGAGATCGATTTGTTCTTTGTCCCAAACCACATTCTCATTTTGGATATAGTAGCACTGATCCGGTTCCAAGCCGCGAGCCAAATCTTCGCGCCTGCAAGTTAGAGAACCCAAACTGCAAATTTCAACATTCAATTCATCAGTCACGGTTTCTACAAAACGTCCCAAGATTTTTTTGTACTTTTCGTGGGGTGCTAAAGGAGTCATAATTTCTAAATTTCCGCGATCGTAAGTCAGGCGAATTCCTCTTTGTTGGGCTAACTCATTCAGCAGGGATTCGTATGTTTTCCAGCTAATGTTGTTCAGCAGAATTCCGCTACTTTGACTCGGGATCAGGGTGGCTGTCATGGCTACCTGCCTGGGTTGTAAATTATTGATTGTATATTAGCAAATATTATCTTGATTGATGCGCGATCGCCCTTTTAGAGCGACTTTTGAAGCGACCATCTCTTTGGGCGAGTAAAAAGTATTTTTTAGGAGTGTGAAAATAAAAGTGGAATAAACTCCAGCGCATCTAAGTTTTACTATCAAGTGCGATCGCACTCTTCTGGGCTGTCTCGCCCGCCCGAAAATACAATTTAGATCCGCCTCGGCTTATTCCCATTGACCAAGGTTAAAAACTAGATTTTTCTAGTTTTTAACCTTGATGATTGACTGCGACGAATCGATTCGTCACAGTCAATACATTACTTCGCTGCTTGACGCTCTTTGGCCGCCTTAATCACTTCTTCAGCGATGTTATTCGGACAAGGAGCATAGTGCGAGAAGGACATTGAGAACTGGCCGCGCCCAGAGGTCATAGTACGCAAATCGCTAATGTAACCAAACATTTCGCTCAACGGTACATCTGCCTTGATCCGTGCTCCTGTCTGGCTTGTCTCCTGAGATTTCATCATCCCCCGGCGGCGGTTGAGGTCGCCGATCACGTCGCCCATGTAATCATCTGGAGTGAATACATCGACATTCATAATCGGTTCGAGCAACTGAGGCGCCGCTTTAGGCAGAGACTGCCGATAGGCCGCTTTGGCAGCAATTTCAAAGGCCATTGCTGACGAGTCAACGGGGTGGAAACCGCCGTCTAGTAGGGTGAATTTCAAGTCCAAGCAGGGGAATCCGGCCAAGACGCCTTTGTCTATGCAGCTTTCAAAGCCTTTTTCGACCGCGGGCCAATATTCTCTCGGCACGCTACCACCAGTCACTTTGGACTCAAACTGGAAGCCACTTCCCACCTCACCAGGCTCGATCACATAGCCAATTTTCGCAAATTGACCGGAACCACCTGATTGCTTTTTGTGGGTGTATTCGTCTTCGAGGCGCTTGGTAATCGACTCGCGGTAGGCTACCTGTGGTTCGCCGACTTCTACTTCGATGCCGTGGGTGCGCTTGAGAATGTCTACTTTGATGTCGAGGTGTAACTCGCCCATCCCCTTGAGAATCGTTTCGCCACTTTCTTGATCCGTCACCATGTGGAAGGATGGGTCTTCTTGCACCATCTTGGTGAGGGCTGCTCCCATTTTTTCTTCGCCGCCTTTTTGTTTCGGTTTGACCGAAATCGAAATAACGGGATCTGGGAATACCATCGGCTCTAGGGTGGCGGGATTTTTGGGGTCGCAGATGGTGTGTCCGGTGCGGACGTTTTTCATACCGACGATCGCCACAATGTCCCCTGCTTGCGCGGATTCAATTTCTTCGCGAGAGTTGGCGTGCATTTCCACCAAACGGCTGATGCGCTCGGTTTTGCCTGTGGCGGTGTTGAGTACGGTGTCGCCCTTGGACAACTTACCGGAGTACAGGCGCGTGAAGGTTAAAGCACCGTAGCGATCGTCCATGATCTTAAACGCGAGTGCCCGCAATGGCCTATTGGGATCGACGATCGCAAACTCGCCGGTTTCCTCGCCATCGAGATCGACTTCTGGCTGCGGTGTGACTTCCATCGGGTTCGGCAGGTAGTCAACTACGGCATCGAGAACCAACTGCACACCTTTGTTTTTAAACGATGAGCCGCAGTAGGTGGGGAAAAATGCCCGATCGCGAGTACCTTTGCGAATGCAGCGCTTGAGGTCGTCGAGGCTCGGCTCGTTGCCTTCGAGATACTGTTCCATCACAGTGTCGTCTTGCTCGACGGCCAGTTCGATCAACTTTTCGCGCCAAGTTTCGACATCATCGACCATATCGGCCGGGACATCTTTAATTGTATAGTTCATCGGATCGCCGGAGTCATCCCAGATCCAGGCTTTGCGGGTCAGCAAATCGACTACGCCACAAAACTTTTCTTCTATGCCGATCGGCAATACCATTACCATCGGTTTAGCGCCAAGGATTTTATCGACTTGCTGGACAACGCGGTAAAAATCTGCACCCGTGCGATCGAGCTTGTTGATGTAGATGACGCGAGCGACTTTGGAATCGTTAGCGTAGCGCCAGTTGGTTTCCGATTGCGGTTCAACTCCACCCGAACCGCAGAACACACCGATGCCACCATCGAGAACCTTCAAAGAACGGTAAACCTCGATCGTAAAATCGACGTGTCCCGGAGTATCAATGATGTTGAGCTGATGGTCGTTCCAGAAGCAGGTGGTAGCAGCGGATTGAATCGTAATACCGCGCTCTTGCTCCTGTTCCATGAAGTCAGTAGTCGCCGCGCCTTCGTGAACTTCACCAATTTTGTGGATTTTACCTGTCAGTTTCAGGATTCTTTCTGTTGTGGTGGTCTTGCCAGCATCTACGTGGGCGAAGATGCCGATATTTCGATAACGAGTGAGATCTTTCATAATTACTGTTGAGATTAAATGCGACGAACCGTCGGCGACCACCTGCAAGCGTAACCAGCGAGGAATCAATGTTGCCTTAGGCGCCAGTACAGGCTAGATTTCCTTTCCCCTGTTTCTGGCAGAACTATCTTAATTTTGACACTTCTTCGTCATTCCTGCGAAGGATTCTTGGTCGAATAAGTACCCCAAGCCTGGCTCCTTATCAAAATAGCGTAGATTAAGGCCAAAATTCTCTCTTAAAGTAGTTTGGGTTGAGGCACTCGTTTCCAACAAATTCGTGTTTTTGACGTTTCGATCAACCTGATATTTTGCAGCAGTCTCAGCAAAAAAGTATAAACCGCGTTTCCTGACAAAAAACCTAGGATTTTACGTGAGTTTATGGGAAGAAAACCAGTTTCTGACGTTACTGACATTAAAGAAGTAGGTGCAAATAAACCCCCCTATGGGGAGGATGGTGGGTGAGTGCAGCAATAAACTGGCGGCTTTGATATATATTTGCTTAACCCGCCACTACAAAATATTATTAAAAATCCCGTTGCTGCGTTCAAAACTATCTAAGTCAAAATCGAGCCGCTCATCATCCGCTGATATCTCCGTTCCAACTCATCCCGCACTACCGGCCACTGATTCAAACTTTCATCATTCTCAATTACCATTTGAGCCGCCGCCCTCGCCAACTCCAAAACCTCCTGATCCTCCACCAAACTCGCCAAAGCAAAATCCGGCAAACCCGACTGCCGAGTTCCCAAAACCTGACCGGGCCCGCGCAATCTCATGTCCATTTCGGCAATAAAAAAGCCATCTTGAGATTGTTCTAAAACCTTCATTCTCTGCATGGCTTCCGCCGTTTTGGAACCGGGCATTAACAAACAATAAGAACGGTTGCTGCCCCGACCGACTCTACCCCGCAACTGGTGCAGTTGCGACAGTCCAAAACGCTCAGAATTTTCAATCAGCATTACCGTGGCATTCGGCACGTCTACTCCCACTTCTACGACAGTAGTAGATACTAAAATATCAGTCTCTTTGTCCCGAAACTTAGTAATTGCCTCATCTTTGTCAGCACTGCTCATTCTACCGTGGAGCAAACCCACCTTAAACTCAGGAAATACGCTTTTTTGCAGTTTCTCTTGTTCCTCAATTGCCGATCGCACGTCCAACTTTTCCGACTCCTCCACCAGCGGCAGCACCACATAAACTTGACGCCCGCTCGCCACTTCCCGCCGAATCAAATCGTAAGCTTGAATGCGTTCTTTTGCAGACAGTACAGTTGTTTGAATTGCCTGCCTGCCGGGGGGAAGTTCATCAATTTGACTCACATCTAAATCCCCGTGCAGCGTCAGGGCCAGCGTCCGGGGAATGGGAGTGGCTGTCATCGTCAAAACGTGGGGAGCTTCGCCTTTTTGCTGCAATTTAGCACGCTGCTGCACACCGAATCTGTGCTGTTCATCAATTACCGCCAACCCCAATTTATTAAAATTAACTGTATCTTGAATCAGCGCGTGAGTTCCCACTAAAACTGGCAATTCTCCGGTTTCTAATTGGTTGTGAATTTCGCGGCGCTTGGCTACTTTTGTGGAACCAGTTAACAGTTCGACAGACAAGTGCATCAAGTTAAACCAACCTACCAATTTGCGATAGTGCTGTTCTGCTAAAACTTCTGTCGGTGCCATTAAAGCGGCTTGATAGCCGGATTGAATTGCTGCTAGCATTGCCACGACAGCTACTACGGTTTTGCCAGCACCGACATCGCCTTGCACCAATCTGTTCATCGGTTGCGACGAAGCTAAATCGTTGAGGATGTCGTTAATTACTCTTTCCTGAGCATTAGTCAAGGCAAAAGGCAAGATTTCATAAAAATGTTCGATCAATTGGCCAGTAGGAAGGATGACTGCACTAGCTTGAGCTTTCCTTTGGGTTTGGCGGCGCTTTAAAAGTCCTAATTGCAGGTAGAAAAATTCGTCAAAAACTAAGCGGCGGCGGGCGGCGGCCAAACAATCTCGATCGAGCGGAAAGTGAATATTAGTCACGGCATCGGCTAAACCCATTAAACCGTAACGCTCGCGCAAATCTTCCGGCAGCGATTCCGGCAACATTTTCGCCGCCGGCATTGCAGCCAAGATCGATCGCCTCACCGAACCAGCATCGACCCCCTCCGTCAGCGGATAAACTGGTATCAGGCGACCGACTTTCATTGATTCGATCGCACCGCCGGAGTCGTCTAATACTTCTAACTCAGGATTTTCTAAAGTAATTCCATATTTACCCTGCTTCACCAACCCGGAAGCTGCCAGCACCGCACCAGTACAATACTCGCGCTTTTTGAATTCTTGCCAGCCGCGATTACTGTAGCGAGGGCCTGCAAAAAAACGACTAATTTTTATCTCTCCGGTGCGGTCTTTTAAAATTACTTCTAATATGGTTAATTTTTTATTTTTTGGGCTAGAAAAGCAATTGCAGCGCTTTACTTCGGCGATTAAAGTGACAGTTTCCCCGGCTACTAACTCGCGAATTTGTACTTGCTTGGCATAGTCGATGTGGTTGCGGGGATAGTAGTAAAGCAAGTCATATACAGTGTATAAACCCAGTTTTGCCAAGCGGTTGCCGTTGGCGGGGCCGATGCCGGTGACGCGGGTTAACTGTTGGTCGAGAGTCAGGCTGGGCGGTGGGGGTACTGTACTCAGGGGTGCAGTTCGGGGAACGGAAAGTGCTGGGGCGGTAGGTTCAGAAGCGTTAGCGTTTGCGGGTCTGACTTGTCTTGCTTGTTCTTGCTGGTGGCGAGTTTCTTGTTCCCAAACTTGCTCCATTTGCCTCAGAAAACTGACCGTAATGGCGATCGAATGTTGGCGCTGTTCGAGATCTTTCTGAGGGTAGATGTCAAATTCAGCGGCTAGTTGTCTGGCTCGATCGCGCGCCGAAGCCACCACACACCCTGCCAACTGTCTCAAACTCAGGCCCAGAAACTCGCTGAAGCGGTATTGACTGCCTTGGATGTCGTTAAATCCGCGATCGGCTTCTACTGAAAGAGCTTTTTGCAATCGCTGCCATTCTGGTCGATCGATAGTCATATCAATTTTAGATTTTAGATTTTAGATTTTAGATTTTAAATTTTAACTTTTTCTTTTAAGAAGCTTCCACCAAAAAAGTATAACACCGAGAAACCGGGTTTCTTTAAGAAACCCGGTTTCCAATAGCTTAAAAGTTGTACGTTTTTCCGACTTCCATCGGACTTCTTCCGGCTTCCTGACATCTGTTACATCCGTTACATCCGTTACATAATCCGTTGCCGAACTTCCTTCTTCCCTCAACATCCGATCAATCTTCAAACCAACTCGATCGCCAAGCCGACTCAGCCTCCACCACAGCGAGTTCCCGCTGCTTTTTCTGGTAATCGCGGCCCAGCGAGTTCAACTTTACAGACAGGTTACGAATTTGCTGGCGCCAAGCCGAGGTTCCCGCATCGGCAAACTCTATTTCCGATAGCCGCAGTTTAATCGCTGTAATGTGCAGCGCCCTACTACCAAAGGTGGCTGCCAATTTTCGCGATGCTGATGAGGCATCGGTTTCAATGATTAAGTTTAATAAGTTAGGCGGCCCGGCAACACTATCGCCGGAGGATTCAGCTTGAGAAGCAGCTTCTAGAACCGGTTCTGGTAATTGACTCGGCAAGATTCCCGACTGTTGCAGCAAGCGGTTGGTGTCGCGAGAAAGCAGCTTGAGTATATTGACGATCGACTTTTCAATACTATTTTGCCAGCGTGCCAAACTTTCAGGGGAATTGGCGTTTGGCAATTGATAATTTGCCAATGAAAATAGATAGTTAATGGCGGAAACTGGGTTTTTTTCCTTTTCGTCTTCTTCCTTGTCGTCTGCTTCGTCTTCCTCTTCTGGCTCTTCCTCGAAGTCGTCTTCCTCTATTTCTTCTTCCTCTTCCTCTTCCTCTTCCTCTATTTCTTCATCTGCTTGTGATTCAGTCACCAGCGATCGCAATTTTTCCTCCGACGCTGCGGCCAAAGCCCTTACAGACTGCTGCATTTTTTGCCTTCCCTCGAAGGACAACTTGAGAAACGACTCCGGTACTGCTTGAGTGCAAAGGTGATAGCAAGCCAAAATTAACTGTTGCCGCACCGCTTGTCCCAACGCAGTTAAATAACCTTCGTAGGTACTGCTAAACTCTAACTTCAAGGCTGCTAAAGCCTCTTCGAGTCCTGCCAAATCTTGCTCTATTCGCTCTCTTGGTCGCACCATATCTCTCGTATAAAATTAAAATAGGACTTATATCATTTCCGTTTACACGGGAATGATGTTGACGGTTGACTGTTGACCGTGAACAGTGAACAGTGAACTCTAATTTACTATTCCGATGCTAACGGATTTGATATTACGCAAGTTTTCCATTTTTACGCTGTCTGTAGTAGTAAGGTTTGCAGTGCCCACACTACAAATATAGTCTGTCCATAAGTCCTATAAAAATTAAAAATTAAAAATGCAAAAAATCAAGTTTTCACATTTTTAATTTTTAATTCTAAATCTTAAGTTGGGATTATTGAACACCCATTTGGGCTGCCACTTCATCGGCAAAGTTAGCTTCTACCTTTTCAATGCCTTCGCCCAAGACAAAACGCACGAAGCGGCGCACTTGGACATTTTCTCCAATTTGGGCGATCGTTTGTTTCACCAACTCTTCTACCGAGATATTCTGATCTTTAATAAAAGGCTGATCCATCAAAGATAACTCTTTCATGCGCTTCTCAATCCGCCCTAGAACAATCTTTTCTTTGATGTTTTCCGGCTTGTTTCCCAAGTCATCTTTGCCCATTTCAATTGCCTTTTCTCTTTCGACAACTTCGGCGGGGATATCTTCAACTTTCACGTATTCCACATTCGGGCAAGCTGCAATTTGCATCGCAATATCCCGCACCAACTTTTGGAATTCTTCGCGACGTGCCACAAAATCTGTTTCGCAGTTAACTTCCACCAGCACTCCCACGCGGCCGCCGGTGTGAATGTAGCTGCCTACAAGCCCTTCTGAGGCAACTCGTCCACCTTTTTTACCTGCCGAAGCCAGACCTTTTTTCCGCAGCCACTCAATGGATGTTTCCATATTGCCTTCGTTTTCAACGAGGGCTTTTTTGCAGTCCATCATGCCTGCGCCAGTTTTTTCGCGCAGTTCTTTAACAAGTTTTGCAGATATGTCCGCCATCTTCTTTAAGTTCCCAATCAAAATTAGTTATTAGTCATTAGTCATTAGTCATTAGTCATCAGTCATTAGTCACTAATTTTAATGTTAATGATTAGACCAGAGTGAAAAAATACCCAGTCGATCTTAGTACCGACTGTGTAGGTGTAGCGCCAGAATTAATTCTGGCGCTGACACAATGAATGCTTTTGCCAGAGCTCTACTAATGACTTAGACTCGTGCTATGTACAATTAAAAATTAAAAATATCCAACTAAAAATAATTATTATTTTTAATTTTCAATCTTTAATTTTTAATTTCCTGGTGTCAGAAACCGAGGGCAATACTAGCTCTCGGTTTCTTCGCCCTCGGCTTCAGCGGCGTCGTCGGGATCTACATAATCGGGGTCATCCAATTCTTCGATTTCGACATCATATTCAGCGCCTTCGTAACCACCTTCGTAGTCGTAGTCTTCCTCAGAGTCGCCGCCCTGCTGACCGTGACGACCTTCGTAGATGGCATCAGCTAACTTGCCGACAATCAGCTTGATCGATCGAATAGCATCGTCATTCGCCGGAATCGCAATGTCCACCAAATCCGGGTCGCAGTTGGTATCCAACAGAGAGACGATCGGAATTCCCAACTTTTGGCATTCCAACACCGCATTATACTCGCGGCGTTGGTCTACCAGCACCACTCCGTCGGGAATCTTCCGCATAGATTTAATCCCGCCCAGATATTTCTGGAGTTTTGCCATTTCTCGGCGCAGTACCGAAGCTTCTTTTTTCGGCAGCAAATCGAGGGCGCCGATTTCCTCGCGACGCTCCAAATCCTTGAGGCGCTCAACGCGGGACTTAATCGTCGTCCAGTTGGTGAGCATTCCCCCCAGCCAGCGCTGGTTGACGTAATAAGCACCGCAGCGTTGAGCTTCTTGGGCTACAATTCCTGCAGCTTGGCGCTTCGTACCCACGAACAAAAACTTTTTGCCTTTTTCTGAGGCAACTCTCATGTACTCGTAGGCGTCTTCCATAAGCTGAGCTGTTTGCACGAGGTCAATGATGTGAACCCCGTTGCGCTCTGTAAAAATGTATGGAGACATTTTCGGGTTCCACCGACGGGTTTGGTGTCCGAAGTGAACCCCTGACTCTAACATTTGAGCCAAACTGACTACTGGCATTGTATTTTTAACTCCTGATTCGGGTTAATCCTCCACCCGGTCGTATTTCTGAAGGTTTGCGCCCTCGAAACACCCGAAAACCCGGATGTGCGAATTTAAACAACTTTTCTAGTTTATCACAAGCGCGCTACTTTTTCTGACAATCTGATATCCGTAGGGTTGGCTTGGCACCCGGATGTGAGATTTAATGGGCGGGTTGGGTGCGGGGTGTGCACGCTGCGGTTAAAGTTACTTGCAAGAGCTTCTTAAAAACAAAAAATCCAGGTGGAAGGTTGCCAAAGCCTTTGTTCGCTTGTGAGAGAATGGCGTTGTTGGTGCGCCTCTTGTGCGTTCTACCTTCGATCGAGCTGGTATCCATTTTTTTCTCGGCAATTCAGTCAGCTTTAGTAGCCTGCCCTCTCGATCTGCAAAAATCCCAAAGCTAAAAACGCCATGCCCATACCCATTCTCGTTCTGCTTGAAGTTCTAATTGTCATCGCACTTTCGAGACTTGTAGGTTTAGGATTTCGAGCGATCAAACAACCTCAAGTCATTGGAGAAATTGTAGCAGGAATTATGCTTGGGCCTTCTCTATTTGGCTTAGTTGCACCAGATTTAGCAACAGCACTTTTTCCAGCCGAAGCCGTTCCCTTCCTCAACGTGCTATCTGAGGTGGGGCTAATATTTTTCATGTTTTTGATTGGTTTGGAACTGAATCCCAAGTATCTCAAAAGCAATTTAGATATAGCGATTTTAACTTCCCACGTCAGCATTCTAGTGCCGTTTTCTCTAGGAAGCTTGCTAGCGCTGCTGCTGTATCCCATCGTTTCAAATAATAGCGTTTCGTTTACAGCCTTTGCCTTGTTTTTGGGCGCTGCCATGTCAATTACTGCCTTTCCAGTGTTGGCAAGAATTATTACGGAACACAATTTGCAGAATACAAAATTGGGGACGCTGGCCCTGACTTGCGCTGCAGTTGACGATGTGACAGCTTGGTGCTTGTTAGCGGTGGCGATCGCAGTTACTCGTACTAATTCGATGCTCGGTGCTTTGCCGACAATTATTGCATCTTTAATTTACATCGGTTTCATGCTGACTGTAGTCCGCTGGTTCTTGCAGCGGCTTTCCAAGCAGTACAACCGCACGGGTAGATTAACACAGTTAGTGCTTTCGGGAATTTACATGGGAGTTGTAGCTTCTGCCTTAATTACTGAATGGATCGGCATTCATTTAATTTTCGGTGCATTTTTGCTGGGTGCTGCCATGCCTAAAAATGCGGGATTAACCAGAGAATTAGCAGAAAAAACCGAAGACTTTGTACTAATATTTCTGCTGCCAATATTTTTTGCTTACAGCGGCTTGCGGACTCAAATCGGCCTCCTCAACAGTCCAGAATTGTGGCTGCTGTGTGCCGCAGTTTTAGGAGTGGCTATTATTGGGAAATATGTCGGCACTTACGTTGCGGCCAGAGTTTGTGGCATCAGCAACCGCGAAGCTTCAGCGCTGGGATGGCTGATGAATACTCGCGGTTTGACTGAACTAATTGTGCTGAATATCGGTCTTTCGCTGGGCGTAGTTTCGCCGCTGCTATTTACGATGTTAGTCATCATGGCGTTAGTGACAACTTTTATGACTTCGCCACTGTTGGAGTGGACTTATCCAAAACGGTTAATTAGATTAGATATTTCAGAAGTTAACTCTGAGGATTCAGAATTAGAAGATTCACAAATTGCTGACAGCAGCGAAGAAACTGCTAACAAATTGCTGCCCACTTATCGAATTTTAGTACCTGTTGCCAATCCCAGCACGCAGAAAGGTTTACTGCAACTAGCGGTAGCGCTGGCCCAGCCGGCTGCTGGTATGGGCGGTGATGATTTAAAGTCGGCGGCGGTTCATCCTCTGAGTTTGATAGAATTAAATGATGACTATGCCTTTGAAAGTACGCCGGCAGAAGCCGATCGCATTATTCAAGAGCGTCGCTCGAAATTATCAGAATTGATTGATACTTTGGAACTGCCGGAGGCGCGGAAATTGGTACATCCCATCATTCGGATTACTAATGATGTAGCCCGGGAAACGGCACAAATTGCCGAGATCGATCGCGCAGATTTGATTTTAGTAGGATGGCACAGGCCTACTTTTACCAGCAACCGTTTGGGAGGACGTGTCGGCCAAATTCTCAGCAACGCTAAGGTGGATGTAGCAATTTTTGTTGACCGAGGTCGCGAAAAATTGAATAACTTGTTAGTACCTTACGCGGCAAACATTCACGATGATTTGGGGTTAGAATTGGCGCTGAGACTGTTAGTTAATAGCGAGGAACGCCGTTTGACGGTGCTGCGGGTGGCGGTTGACGGGGAAGCTGAAAATGCTCTGAGTTATGAGTTTCAGCGAGTGATGGATCAGTTGCCGGTTGATGTGCGAGCGCGCATTGAAACTCCTATTGTGGAGGCTGCTGAGCCAATTCAAGCAGTGGTGGCTGCTTCTGCTAATGCTGATTTGACTATTGCGGGTACGAGTCGGGAATGGGGAATTGAGCGCCAAACTTTGGGACAGTATACTGATGAATTGGCGGTGCAGTGTCATTCTTCGCTGCTGATTGCGCGGTGTTACGTTAAAGTGCGATCGCACTTGGCATCGGTACTTCCTCAAAGGTAGTCAGTTGACTGTTGACTGTTGACTGTTGGCAGTTGTTATTAGTTATTAGTTATTGGTGAGTTAGTACCAATGCCCAATGCCCAATGCCCAATGCCCAATGCCCAATGCCCAATGCCCAATTACTAATTACCAAGATTATGAATCATTTAAGCCTCAAATCGCTGGCATTTTACGGGATTGCGATCGGCTCTGTTTTGCTGCTGTTTAAATTAGTGAGTGCTTACGGCGAATCAAATTTAAAGGCGGCTCCGGCAATTGGGGGAAGTTATCGCTTCGATGCTAAAAGTTTGCCAGAATGTCTGAAGTCTGATGTTTTGGTATTGACAATCGAGCAATCGGGTGTTTATTTGAGCGGTAATTTGCGATCGGGCAGCAGGGAGGGCAGGGAAAAAACAGCCCAGGAGAAACCTTCTCTATTTGGTAAGTGGGAAACTCAAGGATTGAACTTGTCGGGTACGGTTGCTAATTTAGCTGGTTGCAGCGACTCCACAGCAACGGGTCAAAACAGTTCTGTTAAAATGCGCGGAATTGTGGAGCAAGAAAGCCTCAAGGGAAAAATTAGTCTAACTGATAAGACGGCGGCTACTGATTTTACGGCTCAAAGAGAAGCGGCGGTGCAACCCCAAAAGCAGGAACATTGATTGATCCCAATAGAGAATAAGAAATGGGAAATGGGTAATTCTTTGTCGCTTTCGGACTCTTCCCTTCACTCCTCATGAACCAAGGAATCACAAAGTGGCGGCGGGGTTGGGGGAGTGGGCGATCGAACTCCCGCCGCCGGAGCTCGCCTGTGACGGTCGGTTGCTGCTAAATTAGAAAATATACCTAAAAGTCAATGATAAAAATAAAGTATCCCAGAGAAGTTCTTGGTTGAGAATTTGTCTTGCTTAAGACCCCCCGTGCCCGTATAGTTTGTTTGGAATGGATGTTGCCGTGATATTAATGCCGTCAGAAACTTCGCTTACCCAGTCAAACCCGTTAATTTTAGACAGTTTGCCAGACTTGTCGCCCTCCGATGGGGGATGTCCCCGCCGAGCCAGATTGCAAATTGACTTGATGTTGCTGGCGATCGAAGCCTTGTATCTCGGAGGTGCGGAAGAAATGCTGGCCGTGTCAAAGGACCTGGAATTGGAATCAATTATCAAAAATCGGGTTGCCCTTTGGCTGATGCGGAATACTAACCCGCTGAGACGCTACACCCAGCGCCGCTCCCTTACCATTGTGGAGGCAAAAGCGCTGGTGGCGATCGCCTGCAATATGGCGCGCAAGTTAACCGCCACAATTCGGCAGTTGCTGCTAGACTCGCAGCAGTTGCGATCAAGAAATCTCCCCCTCAACCAGAACCAGCCGCTGGCCGAGTATTTAGAACGCTTTAGAGCTCACTTTCGATCGCGCATGAACCCCAAGCGATCGCTAGTTGCAGCTTACGATTCCGACGACAAGCTCAACGAACTAGCTTTGAACTTGTTGAGCAAACTGCTATTTTGTACAGGCACAGCCGGAATGCAGCGCTTCTGGGTTAGCCTGTTTGATGGAGAAGTTGAATAAAAAATGACTATTAGGCGTCAGTACAGTCTGCCAAATTGCACCCTAGTTCTAGAAGGGTTGAGCGATGGTTCGGCAGCCAGCCAGTTAGATATACGGCCGGTGCTTTCCATATTAATGAGCGCTGAATGCTATGTGAAAGGTCTCGGCGAGCCCCTGACGGGGGGGCGGGAGTTTTTTGAAAGCTTGGTGAGGGCCGTCAGCAGCTACGCTCAAGAATTTATGAGCGGAGTGCATTATCCCGATCGCTACGGCCCGAATGCGGGTATGGTGCAGTTACACAGAATTGACGGGAACTTGCACCGGTTGACCGTTCTACCCGCCTCCACAGGCAGCGCAACCCAAATCGATCAAAAAACAGAACTGTCGGCAAAAGTTGATTTGACGACGGTACAGCTATTTGACTTGGTAGAGGCGATCGATCAGTTTTTTGCCGACACGCAGACGCTGCCGGAATTGTCGCTGCAATTAACCCCTATTTCCAGGCGTTATATCAAGTCTGCCGAACCTTTGGCGAAGCGGAGTTTGCCTGCTGTCGTGGGGGTGTCGAGTTTGGCTTTGGCTGCGATGGCATTTTTCTTGGTGCCGGTGCCGGAAGTCCAGCGCCAGAGAGATCCGGTGCCGCAGCCCAATCCTGCGGGCCAGAATCAGGGGACGCCGAATCCGGGCGGATCGGGTTCGCCTAATCCCAATCCCACGCCCCCTGCTGACGGTTTGCTGCCCGGGACTCAAACTCCGAACGCTGGATCGCTTTCGCCGACTCCGATCCCCGCGCCGCAGCCTGACGCTTCACCTAGCCCCACACCGCAGTCGAGCACTTCGCCGGAAAGCACGCCCAGTCCTGTTGCTGAAGGTTTGGCAAGCCCAGAGGTGGCAGCCGTGCCAATTACCGATCCAGGGGAAATAGACCTGTTGAGGGGCAAACTTTCCCAGCAAATTGATGGAGTTGTGAAGGATCAGCCTCCGGTTGATGCGGAGTTGGTTTATCGGGTGAGTGTGGCCCAAGACGGGGCGATTGTCGGTTACAAGCCGGAAAATTCGGCAGCAGTCGAGAGATCCGAAACGCCTTTGTCGGAGTTGCTTTACAAACCGGTTGGCACCAGGCCACCTGCGGAACCACTGGCTGATTTCCGCGTAGTTTTGGCACCAGACGGCACTGTTCAAGTCACTCCTTGGTAATGGTTGATTGTTGACTGTTAACGGTTAGCGGTTGACTGTTAACGGTTGACTGTTGACTGTTGACTGATACCAAATCCCGCTTAAATGTTCCCTCAATCTCTTAGTCTGTGGAGGCAGACTGGGTTTTTATAGTAGCGATTTCAAGATCCGAATCATCTACAAACCGATTACTGATTCAAAAGCCTGTTGGTGCAAGTGGCTCAATGTCTGGGTCAAATCCTCCAACTTGATTAGTGCGAATTATCCACAAAAATGCTCCCTGTTTTAAGAAAATTTTGGCTATTTCATCTTGGGTGCGCCTGGGCAACATTGTGCGGTAACTAATAGCAGCTTTTATCAGGTTCACTATACCCACAAAAAAGGTTTTTTTCAATTCCGCATCAATCCCTGCCAATCTTGGATTTTTCTGCCAATCTGGACGGACAATGCCGAGGGGCATTAATACTTTTTCTAAACTCTCTCCTAAAGCTACTAACTGGTGAAACCTTTGGGTTTGTGCGTCGGTGGGATGTGTTTTCAACCAGTCTTGAATCTGAGGATTTGACTCGACTTCGGAAGTAATTTTTTTAATTGTCGCGTAAATTGCCTGACTTGAATCTTGGACGCAAGAAGTTGCTGGCGTGACTAAACTTGCGCCGGTGCCGTCTCCGCTGCGGTAGCGGGCCATCATGATATCTAGTTGCTGGTTTAATTCGGTTAAAGGCGACAAGGTGATGCCGTCAAAATCGTAGTCGTAACACACGCAATCTAATTTACAGATGATATCGCAAACCGGGCGATCGCCCAACCAGCCGCGCTGCAAGTCTCCCATGTAGCTTTGCCATTTGCTGGAACCGGCAACAATTCCGTCGGGATTGTGGGCGTAAACTTGTTTGTATTCTATGTCAAAACGCAGTTCGCTGGTAAAGCGATCGCGCACTACTTTTGCTACTCCCAAAGCAAAATGTCCGGTGACAATTCCCAGCGGTGGCCGTTCGCCTTTTTTGCCGCCGATACCCCCGAAACTGTGAATCACTATCCCGATATCTCCTTCTTGCCAAGGAGAGATGGAAGCGTTTTCTGTAGCATCATTTGGCGTTAACAATACTCTTTTTACTTGCCCTTTTTGGGCGGGTGTATTTTCCCAATTTTGGCTGTTTAAATAAGCGATAGATTTTTTCAGTCCGAAATGTGTTTCATCTGGTGTTAATTGGGCAATTTTGCGGGGTTCGATTGCCTGCACTACAAATATACTGTCTTCGTCTCTTTCGCCGTAAATGTACCAGCCGTCTGGATTTAAGGGGGATTGTTCGATCAGGTGATTGGTAGACCTCGCTACGCCATTTTTGTCTGGCTGTACTTGTGGAATCCGAATAATTTCGGCGGCGCCGTCAAATTGTTGAGATGTTTTGTTGAAATGCCGGACAATAAATTTGTCGCTGTCGGCTTCTTTTCGCTTTAAAATTGAGACTAAGGCGCAGAAACGTCCGATAATTTGTACTGGTTCGCGATCGATCGTGAGTTCCTGGCGATCGCTGCTGCTATAATTAATCGCTATCACCGGCCTGCGTAGCATCACAGTAACGCTATCTTCGACTCTGCTACCTGCTAGAGTTTCTAAAGGGCCTACATTTCGCCAGCCGTTCAATCTATCTGGATGGATGTTGCCAGATTTTTGACTTTTTTTAGTTTCTTGTGTGAAGTTTATATCTTGACTGACTGCGTGGACAAAAAACTGTACTTCGCGATTTGTACTCCATTTCAAAAATGCTGTTTTGCCAATGAAATTTTTATATTTTTTTGGGGCATTTATTACTTCCAAAAACACTGTCCCGTAGGGCTGGCGCTGTTCGTTTGAGGGCAAAATTAAGCGCCCGTGCCAAAGGGCGATCGGCTTGTAGAGATAGGCAACTGATTCTGAATTTTCGCAGATTATCTCCGGCTGAAGCGAGCTTGAAATAGCGCTTTTGCCTCCAAAAATAGTAGCAGTTAAATTGCCGTCACTTTCTACAAATCTGGGTTCTAAAAAAACTTGTTCAGGTTGTGAAATATTAGCGGTTAAATGACCAGTATTTCTTGTGAACGATCGCCTAAAGAGGTGATGCTTCTCGAATTTTGCCTGCAACCAATTGAGGAAAATGCGAATAAAAATAAACGCTGTTAAACCAAAAACAACAGCTAAAATAATCAGCCCCAGGGTCAAAATGAATTGGTTGAAAGACTGACCTGACAGTAAAAAAATGGTTGGCCCGATCCAAGGCAATGCCGCCATAATATCTAAAAACGAGTTTTAGGTTCGATCCAGTCTGTGCTGGCTTGACTGCCGAAAACTAAGGGTTTGTCCTCGGTGACTGCTACCGTTTGCCCTGTCATATCAACTGCACAAAGAGGCCAAGATCGATCGCCCAAATTGCCGGCGCGGAACAGAACTTGTCCGGGACAAACTTGACTCCAACCCAACAATACAGCATGAGTGTAAAGACTGCGAGCGGGAGCAACGGTATAAGTGTAATTATCATTTTTGTCCCAAATGACACCGTAGTCGGACATATCCGAAGAGTTGAAAAGTGCTTCAAATTCGCGGGCGAGAATGCGGGAACCGTCTTGATTCCAAGAAACAGGCACTAAAATGGCGATCGTCCCGGACATATCTGTATCATCGCTAGCATACATCCCACTTTCGGCCAGTGGCGATGCAGCGGCCACTGTTTGCAGTTCCCCGGTTTTGAGATTTTCCACAAACATGACACTGCTAACCCGACACCGGGAGAATTCCGGCTGTACTTGCAACTCAATTCGACTGTAAGCTGCGTATTGGCCGTTCGTTGAAACTAGGGATGGACTGCGATAATAGCGGAGGCCTGTGCCGGCAGTAGAACTCACTTTAGCATGAGTGGCAGTAATCCATTCCCAAGGAACGGGATAAGGGCTATTTAAAGGGTCAGTCATCGGTTTTTTTTCCAAAAATTTTACTGAATTATCCAACAGATTCACGCTGGCACGCAACGGATTAGACACCCGGTTTCTGCCTCGATGCTTCGCCACTAAACCCCCGATTTATAGAAACCGGGTTTCTTTTTGAGATTTTAGATGGGAGGATAAATCTCAAATCTCAAATCTCAAATCTCAAATTTCCAATCGGATAGGTAAGATAGTATCGAAATTAATCTGGTATGTACACCGAGAGGGATGAAATATGACGCGATCTTTTAACCAAAAACCTTCAATCCCCCCCACTCGCGTCTCCCAGTCGCGGGGAAAAGGTTTGCTTGTACTGTCGCTGATTTTTCGACTGCTGCTGCTGGGGGTGGGCAGCGGTTTTGCGTGGGTTTTGGGGATGACGATCGCTCAAATTTATCCGTCAGGCGCGACGGAAATGCCGCTGGCAGAGAGATTGCTGCGTGTAACTCAAAATTTGACCTCCAGCCCGAAACGCGCCCCAGCAACGCCAATTCCGGCGCTTCCGCCACCAACGGCTACACCGACTCCCCAGTCAAAAGTTAGTCCTGCCCAGAGAGAGAAATTGCAGTCGGATTTGAGACAGTTGCAGGGCGAACTCAACGCCCTGATTGGTCGCACGGCGGCTTTGGAGAGTCAGTTGGGCAGCAGCCGCCCGACGGAAACTTTGGAAAAGCGTTTGCAGTTGATGTCGCGGGAATTAGCGTCGCCGGAAACGGCGGCAAGTGTTGCCCCTGCTTTACCGGCGATCGGCAGCAGCCCCAGTCTGAACCCTGAAACGGTGAATACTGCGCCACAGAATGCCAATAATCCGGTGTTTGGGGGGGATGGGCTGATGGTGACTCTGCCCAGCGATGTTTTGTTTGATACTGGCAGCATTTCTTTGCGCGCGGGAACAAGTGCGATTTTGGACAATTTGGTGGCCGAGTTGAGTAATCACGAGGGGGCAACTGTGCGGGTTGCTGGCCACACTGACGACGCGGGGGAAGCGGCGGACAATCGCAATGTGTCGTTTGCGCGGGCTCAGGCTGTGGTGCAGTATTTGTCTGGTGTGCTCGGTCAGAAGTATCATTGGGTAGCGATCGGCTATGGGGAAAGTCGCCCTTCGGTGGATAATAGTTCCGATACTAATCGGCAGCGCAACCGTCGCATTGAAGTGGCAATTAGTCCTTAGTCAGCGGACTTGTGGATACTAGATTTATTGCATGAATCTTTGATTGATAGTCAACCGCAGATGTAAGGCAGATAAACACGGATAAACGCAGATAATTTCCACAGAGGTGAGCGAATGCTTGCAATTGGAGTCTACTGTGTTGAATTCTCAAGGCGTAAGCTGCTGTTACGCTGAAGGTGTCAGAGGCGGCAAGTCAGAATTATTTTTAGCCTGATCTATTGCCTCTCGATGTTCGCTCCTAAGTTTGGGTTTTAAATACAAGTTCTCAATCAAAGCTGCCACTCCCGCAAACCAAGGTGGCACAATTACAGCTCCAATAATTCCTAATACTTGAACTCCTCCCAATACAGACAGCAATTGATATAAAGGATGCACACCAACCGATGAACCAACTAGCAAAGGATCGAGGACGTAAGTTTCTAAATTCTGGATAATTACAAATAACAGTAATACCCACACAAGTACCCAGCCACCTTTAGCTAAAGCTACGATTAATGCTGGTACTGCTCCTAACACTGGGCCGATGAAGGGAATCAAGTTGGTAACACCTGCGATCGCACCCAAGCCTAAAGCAAATTCCGGCATTCCCAAAATGCTCAAACCTGTGGTAATAAATATCCCTAAAATGCCCGAAACTAACACTCGCCCGCGAATATAACTCCCCATTCTTTGACCAATTGGCGCCGCTTGTGCGGCTAATCTTGTGTCCCAAGGTTTAGGGAAAAATTGCACCAAACTTTTGATTAATGTGTCGCTGTCGGCAACCATGTAACCTGAAATAAATAATGCTAAAACTAGGCTGAAGACCCCGCCTAGAATGCCTCTCGTTAAACTGTACGATCGCAAAACCAGTTGTTGGCTCGATCGAATCAGCCAATTAGTCAGGGATTGAGTGTCAACCAACTGACCCACCAGAGTTGGGGCATCGTCGGTTAGGCGACTCAATACATTAGTTGCCACAGTTCGCAAACTTTCGACATAAACTGGTAACTGCCGCAGCAGCAACTCTATTTGTTCGATGACCGTCGGCCCTATTAATACTACCGTCCCGCTAAATCCGCCGATGAGAGTTAAATAAACCATAATCACCGCCAGCCAACGGGGAGCCCGCATGGTTTCTGCCCAATTCACGATCGGGACGATCGAAGCAGCCAGCACGACTGATATCATTAGAATTACTAGCAGGCTCCGCAATTGCCACAGCAGCACTAGCAGCAAGGACGATGCTACAATTAGCAGCAAGTTAGGTAAAGAAATAGTTATCCGCTGTTCTGACATAATTAAGTAATCAAGGTTTGTATTGGCGCTTATGTCATCCCGCAGAGCGGGTTTATTTATATTCTCATTTCCCAAATATATGTCGGGTAAAACCCGCACCTACTCATATTATAATAAAAAGTAACATCGGTTCAAAAAAAATAATATGCAACCCCCATATTCAACCCAAGATTTATCCACCATTTCGTCTATAAAGTCACCAACGCTGTTTTACGAATGGCAAAACTATCGCTGTGCTTATGATGTTTATAACCCAACTACTGTGACAGAAGATAGCATCCCTTTGTTATTAATTCATCCGATAGGAGTGGGTTTGTCAAGAATCTTTTGGCATAGATTTTGTGAGAGTTGGTACCAAGCAGGGAACAGTAATCCGATTTACAATCCCGACCTTTTGGGCTGCGGCGATTGCGAAATGCCGGCTGTGGCTTGCTATCCTGACGATTGGGCCGCACAGTTGCAATATTTCTTGGAAAGTGTAGTAAAAAAACCTGCGATCGTCCTAGTGCAAGGTGCTTTACTGTCTGTAGGCTTGGCTTTAGCAAAAATGCAGCAGGAAAGCGGCTCAAATTTAATTCGCGGGTTAGTTCTCGCAGGGCCTCCCGCTTGGGCTGTGATGAACAAACATTCGACAGAAAGACAGCAAAGAATTGTCTGGAATTTGTTAAATTCTCCATTGGGAAACGCTTTTTACCGCTACGCCAGACGCGCTGAGTTTTTGCGTTCTTTTTCTGTGAAACAACTGTTTGGCGATGCGGCAAAGGTTGACAGCGAATGGTTGGATGCTTTGCAGGCTGGGGCGGCAAATCCTGACAGCAGACACGCGGTTTTCTCGTTTTTAGCGGGGTTTTGGCGCCAGGATTATAGCGGTACGATCCAAAAGTTCGATCGACCCGCACTTATTGTGATGGGAGAAAAAGCCTCAAGCATCAGTCAAGCGGGTAAAGAAGAGAAACCGGATGAAAGATTAGCGCAATATTTAGCCCATTTTCCCAATGCGGAAGGTTTATTAATGCCGGGGCGCAATGTTTTACCTTATGAATCCACCGCAGAATTTGTCGTGGCTGTTGCGGAGTTTGTGGATAAGTTAAATAAAAATTAACTCTATTTGTGGAGTTATTATCTAATAATAACTGACACAGTTAATAGACTTCATCAGGTGTCCCGATGTCGAGTAAAACAATGACTTCACTATTTGTTTCCGTATCCTATTCAATCGAGAACACAATCCGACAATTATAGCCGCAAGAGCAGGACTGAAGACCATCAAGTTTGCCACCTAGTTTATGAGTACCTAGGTTGGGAAAAAATACATCTGCTTCCATTTGTTGAAGAGAGTCTTCAATACGTTGCTGGAGGTCAGGATTTCGTTTGACAAACTTGCGGAATGCTCGTTTGAATTTGGGAGTCAGAACCAGTGGTCTCCTGTTTCGGGATCGTCCAAAGACTGGCGTAATGTTGAAATAACATCCTCGGCTGACTGCTGTCGGAATTTGCCTTTACGGAAATCAGCTAAGGTTTGTTGAGCATCCGCAGCTATTTCGGGGCGGATACTCTCGCGGTGACGGTTTTGCAGGATTTTGATCAGCATTTCCTGCTGTTCGTAGGACAGTTGTAAAGCAGTTTCTAGCACTTGGTCGAGGGTATTCATAGAGCTAGGCTATTACCTCTAAGGTTGAACAACTTGCGAAGTTTAGTAAATTGTATCGCTTATTCCAAGACTAGGCTAAACTTCAAGAAAAATGCACTAAACAAGGTCTTGTCATGAGCGATCGCAAAATCATTACGATCGAACCAGGTAAACGCGGTGGAAAACCTTGCATCAGGCGAATGCGAATTACCGTGTATGATGTGTTGGGCTGGCTGGCTGCGGGAATGTCTCAGGCAGAAATTCTGGACGATTTTCCAGAGTTGACGGAGGAAGACATTAGAGCGTGTTTAGAATTCGGCGGTTGAAACCGCTTCTTGTCAAACATAGTCTGCGGAGGCAGACTATGAATTTAGTTTCAACCCCGATGCCAGATGGTTGTACCATCCTTTTGATCGATCAGAGTAATGCCCCGATCCTTAAGTTCGTTGCGAATGCGATCGCCCTCAGCAAAATCCCTCGCCTTTCGGGCATCTTTCCGCTTCTGAATCATCGCCTCAATTTCCCCATCACTCAAACCGCCAGCCGCATCATTGCTATCACTTTCCGGCTGAACTTCTAAACCCAAAACCCCTGCCAAAGTTACCAAAGTCACCCATTTTTGCTGCAACAATTCCGGCGAAATTTCTGTTTTGCCTTGATGCACTAAAACATTGCTTTCCTTGCCCAATTCTTTGGCTAATTCAAACAGCACAGTCAAAGCAGCGGGAGTATTAAAATCATTATCCATAGCTGCTTGAAATTGCTGGGCTAATGTGCTATTCTCTTCAGTCAATTTATCAATTTTCTCAACATCCCAACCCAGTTTAGATCCGTGTTGACTGCCAAAAAGTAAGCCTTCCTTAAGAGTGTGCCAGCCATTTTTAGCGGAGGCGATCGCCTCTTCGGTAAAATCAATTTGACTCCGATACTGCGCCATGAACACAAACAGCCTCACTGCCATCGGTTCCACCGCTTTTGACTTCTCGCTTCCTTCCAAAGCTGTATCCCCCGACCAATTCCCATCCAACAAATCGCGAATTGTAATAAAATTGTGCAAAGATTTCGACATTTTTTTGCCGTTGACAGTCACAAAAGCATTGTGCATCCAATAATTAGCAAGTGACTTGCCCGTCGCGGCTTCAGATTGAGCAATTTCATTCTCATGGTGGGGGAAAGTTAAATCGGAACCGCCGCAGTGAATGTCAATAGTTTCGCCCAAGCAATCGCGCACCATCGCCGAACATTCGATGTGCCATCCGGGGCGACCTTTTCCCCAAGATGAATCCCAAGCAGGTTCACCGGGCTTAGCGCTTTTCCACAGGGCAAAATCAGAGGAATCTTGCTTTTTTTGAGATTCTATTTCTGCGGTTTCCAATCTACCGCTAGCCCCGGCTTGCATTTCTTCCAACTTGCGACCGGAAAGTTTTCCGTAATCGGGAAATTGCCTCACGTTGTAGTAAACGTCGCCGCCGGAAGCATAGGCATAACCTTTATTTTCTAATTCGTGAATCAGCCGTTTAATCCCGTCCATTGTATGGGTGGCGCGAGGATATTCATCTGCCCTGAGAATATTTAGCTTGTCCATATCTGCAAAATATTCATCGATGAAGCGTTCCGCCACAGCTTCCATTGTGGAATTAGTTTCGCGGGCGCGGTTGAGAATTTTGTCGTCAATATCTGTAAAATTCTGCACGTAGCGCACATCGTATCCCCGCCACATTAGATAACGCCGCACCATGTCCCAAACAATGTAAGCGCGGGCGTGGCCGACGTGGCAGTAATCGTATACCGTAACGCCGCAGCAATACATCCGCACCTTTCCTGGTTCGATGGGTTCAAAAGGTGATTCGCGACGGGTCAAGCTGTTGTAAAGCGTTAGAGTCATTCGATTTTAGATTTTAGATTTTAGATTTTAGATTTTACAAGATTTACGCAGAACGTCTATGTGTAGGGTGTGCAGTGCCCACCTTATCTGTTTGAGTAGCGCGTCAAACCATTTTTGCGTTCAGGACTGTTGGTTTGTAGTTGCGATCGCCCGTTAGCGAAGCTTGCATAAGACAATCGCCCAACTGCCAGCCTAGCAAATTTTGTACTAAATTTCCTCTATCCATAGTACCGCCCCAGCCGACTCAATCTCAAATCTAATTCATGTCAGAGAATCTTGACAATAGTTTCCGAGACGATCCCCGCAAGCGGAGTATTGTCAAGATTTCATGACAATCTGATCCCCAAAATCACGAAAATGCGTATAAGTACCCAGGATTGAGGGAAAAGACCCCTTGACCCGATCGCAATTTGTCTGCAACATTAAGTCATGACAAAGCGATCCCAAAGAAATGCTTGGATTAAGCACCCCTGGGAGTCGAATAGCGCGTGTGCTGCAAGCACAGCGTTGCTAGCAGCACCGATCGCACTCACAAAATCGATCTTGTCAACCAAGAATCGACAGATAAAGCTTTATTTAGATCGGGCGGTGCGCGCAGAAGCCAATAAGTCCAAACCCCGATCGCATGGGGGACAAGACAAGCTAAAAACAAGCAAGGCTTCAAAGGTTGGAGAGATTTGGAAGCTCGATAATATGTGGATTTAAAAGAGTTTCTAACTCAAAAAGTCAACACATTTGTGTTGAAAGAAAAAAATCTAACCCGCCATCCTAAATTAGTGGAGAACCAACTCATGGCAAAAGAACGCCCACCATTAGAAGAGATGACTTTGCGACAACTCCGCAGAGTGGCTAGCGAATGTGGAGTCTCTCGCTACAGCCGGATGCGGAAATCGCAACTTCTGGCATCAATTCAAGAAATTCAACGCACCAAATTTTCCTACAGCCCATCTCGCAAACTAGAGGCACAAGAAGCAGTGGAAGCAGCAAAGTTTGAACTCGGTCAAGAAGATAGAACAGGCGGTTCTTTGTCGTCTGTAGATGAAGGTTTAGCAGATTTGCCCAACGGCTACGGCGAAAGCCGGGTGGTTTTAATGCCCCGCGACCCTGAATGGGCCTACACTTACTGGGACATTCCCAACGATCGCAAAGAAGAATTGCGTCGCCAAGGAGGACAGCAACTCGCCCTGCGGATCTACGACGTTACAGATGTTAACCTCGACATTCAAAGCCCGCACAGCATTCAAGAATATCCCTGTGACGAACTGGCGCGGGAATGGTATGTGCCAATCCCCGTGAGCGATCGGGACTACGCGATCGACATCGGCTACCGCTGTGCAGATGGCCGCTGGCTGGTATTAGCTCGATCGGCTGAAGTCCGCGTTCCTCCCGTCTATCCCAGCGACTGGATTGAAGATCAATTCATCACCCTCGACTGGGAAGAAGAATTGCAGGGCAAAACATTCGCGGAACTGGTTCCTCCGGCCAAGAAACTCGCACAAGCAGTCAATGGCGGTGGTTACACCACCAGCAACGCCATCTACGAACAAATATTCGGCATGGCAGAATCTGCCGAAGCCCTGCGCGTAGCGGGTTCTGTCTTCGGTTCCATGCAGCACGTCGCCGGTTCCGTCCAGCAAGTCGGCATCCACGAACAAGCTCTCAGTTCCTACGTGTTCCCCTCCGGCGTCGGAATGTGGGCGGCTCCCACCATGTCCGGCCTCACCGCGTCGGGTGTCGGTATGTCCGGCCTCACCATGTCTGGTGTCGGTATGTCCGGTGTCGGTATGTCCGGTCTCACCATGTCTGGTTTTGGTATGTCCGGTGTCGGTATGTCGGGAGTTGGCTTCGCCGCCCCGATGCGCCCCCGCCAGTTCTGGTTAGTTGCTGATGCCGAACTGATCGTCTACGGGGCCACCGAGCCTGACGCTACCGTCTACGTAGGCGGACAGCCGATTAAACTCAATGCTGACGGCACTTTCCGCTTCCAGATGTCCTTCCAAGACGGCTTAATCGACTATCCGATTTTTGCAGTAGCAGCAGACGGCGAACAAAACCGCGCCATCCACTTGAAATTCAACCGCGAAACCCCAGAACGGCGCACCAATACCAAGCAGGATGCTGTTGTGGAATGGTTGGGCTAATCGCAAAGGTCGATCGAGCAACGGGCGATCATGCAGGTTTGTGCCAATTTTTTAACCATCACAAGGCATAGCTTCAGCCGATCGTGATTTGTTAAGGTTAATCCCAGACAACAACCCATAACACCCCCTATACACCGTTCTCCTGTTTTGAGGAGCGGTGTTTTTTGTATTTAGGACTTACTTGAAAACCGGGTTTTTATAGTAGAATAGCTCGTCGATTGGGCGATCGACAAAAGTTATACCAATGCTTAAAAGTACGGATAAATATAGATTGTATGCGAGCATCTGTAGGGACTTAGGTCAAGCCTAAGTCCCTACTTTGTTTCATCTGAGATATTGCACAATTCTCAATTACTTGTGTAGGAAAAGGCTTTCCGGCCTGTTCCACAAGAGATGAATTTCATTGTGGAACAGGCCGAAAAGCCTGTTCTTGACAATAGTGCAAGATGTGAGTTTCATCCGATTGACAACTGCTAGCTTAGAGAACTTTCTCAATATCTCTCTATAGATAGATGTGTACTTAACTCCCCTTCGACAGAGTTAAAACAAAATTTGCATTCTTCAGTCAAGCATTATTAAGTAAGCTAAAGTTTACTTAAATTTTTATTGCACAAACTCGCTAAATCCAGCGAAACAAAAGAAAGCGAGTTATGAGAGAAAGAAGGCGATCGCACTGCCATTTCTCAAAAGCAAATGCAAAAAATAAATTCCCCGCAGCAACGAAGCCAGAAGCGTCCCCGTCTTTTAGCCTTATTTGCTGTCACATTAGCCGCCGTCTTGCTTTTATTTATTCTGCCGGCACTGACTCAACAGCCAGTAGTGCTCACCATGTTAATGCAAGGTCAAGACCTTGTTAACTGGAAACCCTTTGTCAAAGAATTTGAACAGAAAAACCCCGACATTCGCATCAACCTCATAGAAGGGCCTTTCGACAGCAACCTCATAGAAAATCTGTACACATCTGCCTTTCTTTTAGGTGAATCGCCCTACGACATCATCAACATGGATATTGTTTGGGTTCCCAAATTTGCAGCTGCAGGTTGGGTAAGCGATTTGACAGACAGAATTCCCCCCGAACAACTATCAAAATTCATCCAAGGTAACGTCGAAGGCGGGCGGTATCGGGGCAAACTTTACCGAATTCCCCATGCTTCCGATGCCGGAATGCTTTATTACCGCAAAGACATTTTAGAACAAGCGAAAATTCCAGCCCCGAAAACCTTTGAAGAGATGGTAAAAATCTCTCAAAACTTGCAAAAACAGGGAAAAGCAACTTGGGGTTATCTGTGGCAAGGTAAACAATATGAGGGAGTATCTGCGATGTTTGTTGAAGTGCTCTCCGGTTTCGGCGGCTTCTGGGCTAACCCGCAAACTTTTGAAGTTGGGTTAGATAAACCGGAGGCAATTAAAGCAGTGGAATTTCTCAAAAATACGATCGCCTCTGGCATTTCTCCTCCGGGTGTCACCACCTACGGCGAAGAAGAAACCAGGCTTTTGTTTCAAAATGGCAAAGCGCTGTTTTTGCGAAACTGGCCGTATGTTTGGAAGCTGGCAAATGCCGAAGGATCGAATGTTAGAGGCAAAATTGCGATCGAGCCAATGCTCAGCAGTACCGGTCAAACAGGCGGTTCCTGCTTGGGCGGCTGGGGCTGGGGAATTGCCAAAACCTCAAAACATCCAGAACAAGCGTGGAAAGCAATTCAGTACCTTACCAGCGAGGAAACACAACGCAAATTTATTTTACAAACAGGTTTAGTTCCCAGTTACAAATCCCTATTTATTAACAAAGAAATAGTCGCAAAATATCCCCACTACCCGCAACTGCTAAAAGTAGTGGAACGGTCAGCTTTGCGCCCGCCCCTGGCACAATACGCTCAAGCTTCTGATATTTTGCAGCGTTATTTGAGTTCAGCTTTTACCGGGAGAATGAGTGCAGAACAAGCAATGAAAGCAGCAGCTAGCGAAACTCGCAATTTATTAGGCAGTTTAAAACAACCCCAAGCTTCTTAACTTCTTGCTTTCAGATCAATCCCCCTAGTTAATAAGGAGGGGACTGGAACTTCCAAACTTTTAAAAAAAAGTAAGAACGGGAACGTTCAAAGTCCTCCTTATTAAGGGGGATTTAGGGGGATCGAGACTCGGCTGCAAGCGAGAGATACAAACTCCCTCTTATTAAGATCAAACGAGAAAAAGGTGAGAATATGCAATTAGACAAGATGCGACAGCGCGAACAAACAACCGGATGGATATTAGTAGCACCAGCTTTGATAATTCTGCTGCTAGTATTTGCTTACCCAATATTGCGCGCTTTTTGGCTGAGTTTATTCACCCAAAACCTCGGTACAGAATTAAAACTGGTTTTTTCCGGTTTTGCTAACTACAGTCGAATGTTAGGCGACGGGCGTTTCTGGCAAACTTTAGGCAACACCACAGTATTTACTGTCGCCTCTGTTTTACTGGAATTAATTCTCGGCATGGGCATTGCCTTAGTCTTAAATCAATCTTTCGTAGGGCGTGGCATTGTTCGCACAATTTCCCTACTACCTTGGGCGCTACCGACAGCATTAATGGGAGTAGCTTGGGCGTGGATTTTTAACGACCAATACGGCGTAATTAACGACATTTTAATGCGTTTGGGATTGATTCAAAATAGCATTAGCTGGCTGGGAGATCCGATTTTGGCAATGATGGCAGTGATTACAGCGGATGTGTGGAAAACTACGCCCTTTGTCAGCTTGCTTTTACTAGCAGGATTGCAGTCAATTCCCGGTGATTTGTACGAAGCACACGCGATTGACGGCGCCAGTAGCTGGCAGAGTTTCCGTCAAGTTACTGTACCCCTGCTGATGCCCCAAATTGTGATTGCTTTGCTGTTTCGATTTGCCCAATCTTTCGGCATTTTTGACTTGATTCAGGTGATGACGGGAGGGGGACCGGCGGGTGCAACCGAGACGGTTTCTATCTACATTTACAGCACGGTAATGAGGTATTTAGACTTTGGGTACGGGGCGGCTTTGGTGGTGTGTACTTTTTTGATGTTAGTGGCAGCAGTTGCGATCGCCGCTTACCTGTTATCGAGAACCCGCACCAATGCAGCAGGAGGAAACTAAGACGATTTTAGATTTTAGATTTGGGATTTTAGATAACCAACAGTTGCACTTTTATTTCCTTGGTATAAATTATGGCGATCGCCCGCGAACAACCCACGAAAAAAACCTTTAACATCCGGCAATTAATCTTGCCAATCTCAGCGCTCTTAATTGTCGCCTATTTCCTCGCACCTATTATCTGGCAGGTGCTAACTTCTTTCAAAGTAAATGCAGATATTTCAGCGATTCCCAACATCTACATTCCCAAACGAATTACTTTCGAGCATTACCTGTCGCTGTTCCAACGTCGCCCGTTTGCTCTTTATATTTTAAATAGCGCTTTTGTTTCCATTACTTCAACATTGCTGTGTTTAGCAGTAGGCGCTCCAGCAGCTTACGCTTTAGCCCGGTTGCGGTTGTGGGGCGAGAGAATCATTCTGGCAACTGTGACGATTGTAACGCTATTTCCGGCAGTTCTGCTATTTTTGGGACTGCTGGAAATTGTCAAAGCTTTGGATTTAGGCAATAATTATTTAGCATTAATTATTCCTTACACTGCGATCAATCTGCCGCTGACAATTTTGGTGATGCGGAGTTTCTTTCAACAGTTACCAAAAGATTTGGAAGATGCCGCTAAAGTAGACGGATACAACACTTTCCAAATGTTGTGGCAAATCGTGCTACCGATGACATTTCCCGCGTTAGTCACAACAGGAATTTTGACATTTATTTCAGCTTGGAACGAGTTTATTTTTGCACTAACATTTATGACTCGTGAATCTCTAAAAACAATCCCCGTCGCCACGGCTCAACTCAGCGGGGTGTCAGTATTTGAGATTCCTTATGGCCCGATCGCCGCAGCTACCGTTTTGGGAACTTTGCCCTTAGTTTTTCTGGTTTTGGTGTTCCAGCGGCGCATTGTTCAGGGTTTAACCGCGGGGGCTGTAAAAGGATAGTTTAGAACTCGTTCCTAGGCTCAGCCTGGGAACCGATATCTAGAGGCTCTGCCTCGCTTTTTAAACAATAAAATTGGAGGCAGAGCCTCCGGATATGCGTGACCAGGCAGATCCTGGTAACGAGTAAACAATCAACAGTCAACACTTTAAAAATCATGGCAAAACTGCAACTAAAAAACCTCAATAAAACCTACAGCCCTAAAGTAGTTCCCGTAAAAGACATTAGTTTGGATGTCAGCGAAGGAGAATTTCTAACCTTGCTGGGGCCGTCGGGGTGTGGCAAATCTACGACACTGCGGTTAATTGCAGGATTAGAACAGCCAACTAGGGGCGAGATTAGAATTGGCGATCGCGATGTCACTTATCTCAGACCGGGCGATCGCGATATTGCAATGGTTTTTCAAAGTTACGCGCTGTATCCGCACATGACAGTATACGAGAATATGGCATCGAGCCTCAAACTTCGCAAAATCTCCTCCAGCGAAATCAATCGGTTAGTGACGGAAGTTGCAACATCCCTCGGATTGACGGAATTAATCGATCGCAAACCCGGAAAACTATCAGGCGGACAGCGGCAGCGAGTCGCCCTCGGCCGCGCATTAGTGCGCCAACCGGAAGTATTTTTGCTCGACGAACCTTTGAGCAATCTCGACGCATTATTACGAGAAAAAGTTAGGGCCGAACTCAAACAATTATTTTCCTCCCAAAAAGCTCCTGTAGTTTACGTCACTCACGACCAAACCGAAGCAATGACGCTTTCTACAAAAGTCGCAGTTCTTAACAGCGGCAGCGTGCAGCAGCTAGATCCGCCACACTTAATTTATACCCGTCCTGCCAATCAATTTGTCGCTGGTTTTGTGGGCAGCCCGCAAATGAATTTGCTAGTGCTTAAATGCCAGGGCAATTTTGCGATGTTAGGTGATTTTGGAGTTCCACTCCCAAATATGCCGACTGTGCCGCCAGAAATTGTCTTGGGAATTCGCCCGGAACACGTCGGCTTTGCAGATGCAGAGGCCGGCAAGATGTCTGCCCCAGAGGCAATTAAAGGTGAGGTTTATTTAGTGGAAAACTTGGGAATGCAAAATTTAGTTAGCGTCCGAGTTAAAGGTGTGGACTCAGTAACGGTGCGGGCTTTGCTGCCCAATGACCGCCACTGGAATTCCGAAATTGTAGAGCTAGTTTTTCCGCCTCAGTTGCTGCACTGGTTTGACGTGAAAACGGGCGATCGCTTGCAATAAGAATTTGCCCTGCATACCATGCTTGATTAAAAATTGTCTAACCATGTGTATAAAAAAATGTTTTTTGCTTCTAATTAAGTTATGACTTTAGTTAGAGGTAGAACTATTTGGCTGCTGTTAACGTGATATTCATGTGTGAAAAAACTAATTGACTGACACATAGGTTGCGTGTTTACCAGATTTTATCGCTAACCTATAACTCTATTTAGGTGGTTAAGCGCAAGTTAAAGCTAAGTTGGCTTTACCTCGCATTAGCTGCTGGTTTGGGAGCGAGTCAATTAGATGAAAAAATGTTGAAAATTATCACCAATCAACTTAGGGAGTATTACTGAGATGAATTTGATTTCCACAGCCATTGCTCGCATCAGTTCCCTGCTTAAGGGCTTTCAAATTAAGAGTTTTTTGAGTGTTGTCCTAGTGGGTTTTCTGCTGCTGACAACCACTGTTGATTCGGGACGCACTACCAAAGGTTTGGGCACGCAAGCCAGCTCAAAATCTGAACTCAACAATCCTGAAAGACCCCAAACAACGCGGGAATGGAGGCAAGAAGCTCGCGAAACCTCAGACTCTCCCGGCGAACGAGCTCAGAAGATTGGCCAAGAGGCAGGAGCAGCCGTGAAAGAAATGGGGGAGATGTATCAAGACACTGCTAAGAGAAGTATCCGCGAATTAAAGGATTAGTAGCTCCACCTAAAAAATATAACACTGAGAAACCTGATTGCTTTCGGGGCGCAGCCAAGAGTGCTCGCCCTTCCGGGTTTCTGAACACCTGAAAAGTTTGACGTTTAAATAGGTTGAGCGACTTAATACGACAGACGCAATCAAGTAGGCGAGCATACATAAACTAGAACAGATGCTCAAAAACCCAGTTTCTCAGGTGAAACTGGGTTTTTGAGTTGGAAGTCTTTTATGTTAAATTAAATCAAATTCGCGTTAAAAACCCGTTGCTCAGACTCGGTGGTTAAAACTGAGATATTGCAGTATTCTCAATCAACCTTTCAAGGGCACGCTAGAAACAACTGCCCACAATATAGAATTTTCGCGTAATTCCTGATGAATAAACATTTTAACAGTCTTTGCTTGACGTGCCTGCTGTTCATCCTGCCTGTTTGTCCTGCGACAATTGCCCGCGCTCAACTTCCCGAAACTTCGGAGACTAATGCCAAGCAAACAAACCTCCTCAAAGATGAACTGTTTTTTGGCTTAACCAAACCGGGAGGCGAGACAATTTCTGAATCCGAATGGCAGGAGTTTGTCAAGGCAGTTATTACCCCTCGCTTTCGCGAAGGGCTAACCGTATTAGACAGCTCCGGGCAGTTTCTCAACAGTTCGGGAATTCTGATTAGAGAAAACTCTAAAATAGTTATTTTAATTTATGAAAGTAGTCCGGAAAAAAATCAAGCTATTCATGAAATTATCGAAACTTACAAGCGCACTTTCCAGCAAGAGTCAGTGCTGCGGGCCACCAGCGAAGTTAAGGTTTCTTTCTGATGTGGTCATCCAATCAGCGTATTTATGATATTATTCGTGGTAATCAAGGTCATATCCTCAAAGATAAGTAGGGTGCGGGTGCAAGAAAAATCATAATTTGTGGGTATCGATCGCAGACTGCAAAAAATCGCTAGAAAAACCTGCACGGGAGAAAACAAAAACATGATGAACGACGGCAACCAAAAAGCTGAAGCGCCTGAAACCGAGGATGCACAAAATTTGTCCGCCATGGCGAAAGCTTTTCTTGTTAACGTGGCTTGGTCTTACGCAGAGTCACTGGAGCGAATGAAACGATCGCGAAATCCACAGGAACCCGCGCCGGAATCTCCGACAGAACAAGTCGAACCCAATCCTGAAAAAAATTAATGAGAGACTATTAATGCGATCGATTTGCCAAACTATCTGGGGGTGCGATCGAACGCAATAGTCAATTAGCTGTTTTGAGTGAAGAACAATCAACTCAGAACAGCGAACTGTGCAGCTTAAGCCGGATTTGTATTGGATTTTACAATAAAAAAAACTGAAAGCCCCGTGACCCTTCAACAAGCTCAGGAAAAGCTTTAGTCCGGGGATAACAACTGCGTTGCAGGTTTGAACCGCAACCTATATCTATCCATAAAAGGGATTTAAACTAAACAAAGTACGGTTTTACCGCTACAGTGTACAAAACAAATAACCAATTTTTAGATCTGTCTCATGTCTAATTCAAAAATGATTGGTAAAGCGATCGCAGGTAGCCTTTGCTTGGGCATCCTCATTAGCTTCAACGCCTCACTGGGCCCAGCATCCGCAGCAACACCAACAATTGCCCAAGAAACAGCAGCCCCGGCCGCTAGCAACCTCGACCAGCAACTCCTAGGCCAATGGCAAGGCACAGTCCCCTCCGGTCAGTCTTTCACCTTCGTCTTTGCCCCAGAAGGCAAATTGTTTCTCATGGCTAAAGGCCCCGACGGAGCCGCCCGCGCCAAAGAAATGAGGTACAAAGTTAATCTCGGTGAAAAACCGATGCACATTGATGTCGGCCTCAGCAGCACAGAAACCGTTGAGACTGTTTTTGAATTGACTCCCGAAGGTCAAATGCGCCTTCAGTTGCAAGGCACCAATCCCGGACAGGCCAGACCTAATTCCTTAAACGAGCAGGCAACTGTGTTTAAAAAGGTCTCTGAGGCCACTGCACTGCCTGCTGACACTCAAGTCATAGGTTTTTGAGGAAAATTGCAGGCAGAAGGCACTTATCGCAATTGTCAATTGAGTGAGGTACTGGTTGGGATTTTCGATTTTCGATTTTCGATTGCGGAATTGGTAAGAAAGCCCGCGAGTACCTCACCTGATTGAGATCCGCTATAACTAGCTCTGAGTTTTCAGATTGCCACGCTTCGCGAGGAACGAAGCAATCTTAAAACTTTCCCCGTGCCTTCTGCCTTGAACAGGCCCTGCTACAATCCACTTAATCTCCCTTTAATTTTTGTGATAGACTTCCATGAGTGAAACCGTCCTAGAAGTTCGCAACCTGCGGGTTCAATTTCAATCTGCGGACGCAGGCGATGCGTCTGCAACCGTCAAAGCGGTTGACGGCATTTCCTTTGAGGTCAAGCGAGGGCAAACTCTGGGCATCGTGGGAGAGTCGGGGTCGGGAAAATCGGTAACATCCCTGGCTGTTATGGGTTTGCTGTCGAGTTCGTCAACGAAAATCGATGGCGAAATTTGGTTTTCTCCGACAAAAGACGGCGCTAGCAATGGGCCTGTGAATCTGCTGGAAATGCCGGACAGGGAAAAACAAACATACCGGGGCAGCCAGATTGCGACGATTTTTCAAGAGCCGATGAGTTCGCTAAATCCCGTTTATACGATCGGATTTCAACTCACAGAAGCCATTTGTTTGCACCAACAGGTGTCGCAGACAGAAGCGCGGCGCCAAGCTGCTTCTCTGCTGCAAGAAGTGAAGCTGCTACCGGGCGACGATGAGCTCAGGCAGCGGTGTTTGGCTTTGCGGCAAGAGCATTCCCGGACTGCTGCGGGGAATCAAGCAGTGATGGAGGACGATCGCGATTTGATGCAGCTTGTCAACGGCCAAAAACAAGCTATGCTCGATCGCTATCCCCACGAACTCTCAGGCGGTCAAATCCAGCGCGTGATGATTGCAATGGCCATTTCTTGCAATCCAACTTTATTAATTGCTGATGAACCTACCACGGCTTTGGACGTAACCGTGCAGGCAACAATCTTAGCTTTGCTGCGGGAGTTGCGGGACTCTAGAGGCATGGCAATGATTTTTATTACCCACGATTTGGGCGTCATTGCTGAAATTGGCGATACGGTGGCGGTGATGTACCGAGGCAAGATTGTTGAGTGCGGTGCGATCGAACAAATTTTCAGCAATCCCCAACATCCTTACACAAAAGGTCTGTTAGCTTGCCGCCCAACTCTCGATCGGCAACTGCGCCGCTTGCCGACAGTTTCCGATTTTATGGATGTCACCACAAATGCTAGCGGCGAATTAGTAATTGTCGAGAAAAATGCCGATTTAGACGGCGACAATAGCGGGGGAAATTCCGCTTTTGCAACAGGAAAACCGCCTCGGCTGCCGAATATTTCCGAGCCTTTGCTAGCTGTTGATAACTTGCGAGTCGGTTTTCCGGTGCAGGGAATGTTTGGCGAAACTAAACGCTTGTTTATGGCGGTAAACGATATTTCTTTTGAGGTTTACCCGGGCGAGACTTTGGGTTTGGTGGGCGAGTCTGGCTGCGGCAAATCAACTTTGGCGAGAGCTTTGCTGCAATTAATTCCGATCGCCAGCGGTAAAGTGTTTTTTGAAGGTCAAGAAATTACGCCTCCTGCGAAAAGTAGTTCGGCATCGCAGTGGATGGCTAATTATCGGATGAAAAAAGAGTACGATCGCAAATTGCGGTGGCTGCGGCGCGATCTGCAAATTATTTTTCAAGACCCTTTTAGTTCTCTCGATCCGCGTCTAAATGTTGGGGATGCGGTGATGGAACCTATGGTAATTCACCGCTTTGGTAAGAACCACAAAGAACAGCGCGAGCGCGCGGCTTATTTGTTGGATAGAGTGGGTTTAAATCCCGATTTTATGCGGCGCTACCCTCACGAGTTTTCGGGCGGACAGCGGCAGCGAATTTGTATTGCTAGAGCTTTGGCTTTGAATCCTAAGTTTATTATTTGCGATGAGTCGGTTTCGGCATTAGATGTGTCGGTGCAGGCGCAAGTTTTAAATTTGCTGAAGGAGTTGCAAACAGAGTTTGGACTGACTTATATTTTTATTTCTCACGATTTGAGCGTAGTCAAGTTTATGAGCGATCGCGCGATCGTCATGAACAAAGGTAAAATCGAGGAAATTGGCACTGCTGAGCGCATTTACAGGCAGCCGCAGCAAGCTTACACGCGGCAGCTTATAGCTGCTATTCCTGCGGGAAATTTGGAGCGAATTCGGCAACAGCAACTAGGTCGCCAAGCTGCTTGGCCCCCATCGCCGACAGATGAATCAGAACAAAATTGATATTTAGTGTTTTAAACTCGTATCAATTACCAATTGCCTGTGACCAATTACCAATTACTAATTAGCCATTACGGGCGAACATCTCCTGCAAGGAAAAACTGCTATGAAGGTTTTTTTCTTTTTATCTTCACAAATCAGCAGTTTATATTTATTTTAACTTCATAATTTATGCTCAACTTCAACCTGTTTGAACTTGACTAATATTCCGGGCTGTTTAACCCACAGCCAGGACTCTCCACGCAGTATTTTTGTACATCCAACGCGGTCATTCCTGGACGCAAAAAGTGGTATAACACGCTACTATAACGTGGTAAGGATCTTCATGTGCAGCGTACATAATTAGGTTCTGCGTCCAGGACTACCTAAATTAGGCTAAATGTCCAATGACTAACAACAATAAGTAGCGTAGTATTATAGATAAACTCTCTCTATGAGCCGGAAAAAGTAGAAAATGCCCACCCCACCTAAAAAGAGATTGCTCCCTAATTCCGTAAATACACTTAATTTTCTGGTGGGGTTGCGTAGATTTACGCAAATCTTAAAAGGCTAGATTTCGCAAGCTAGCAAAGTTTTACAATATTTAAACATCTTTATTCTTGTAATTTTGGCTCATCAAAAGTAAAACGGGATCAAGAGTAAAAAAATGAAATCTTCTGTTCGTATCGAAGAATCAAAAAGCACTAAATTCTCGAACTTAATGCAAGTGTTGTGGACAAAAATTACGGCAGTAGTCACCAGAATAGAAAAGGCAGAATCTAGAAAGAACTATGAAAAAAAAATCCGCGTAGCGACGATCGCCCCTGGCAGTGTATTCTCAATTTTGATAATTGTACTGCTTGTCTTAAACGGGTGGCTGGTAGCTGGCAGTCGTGATAATTTCTACGATAGCCCACTCGCCCTGGGATTTTTGGCAATAGCAAATATTGTGTTTTTGGCGGTATCGGGGCGCTCAAACACCTCTTGGGCCCTAGCGGGAAACGATCGCCCATCCAGCGAATCCAACGGGGGCGATCGCTTTTTTAGCCTCTCGCTCGATCTCCTGTGCGTCCTTAGTTTTGACGGTTATATAACACTCATCAACCCAGCAGCCGAAAAAATCCTCGGCTATTCCCCAGGAGAAATGATTGGCCAACTCTTCATTGAATTCGTGCATCCAGACGATCGCGAAATTACTTTAAAAGAAGCTGAAAGTATTGCTGCGGGGAATAATACCGTTGGGTTTGAAAACCGCTGGCGCTGTCGCAACGGTTCTTACAAGTGGATAGCCTGGACTGCTACCCGTTTCTGCGAGGAAGAATTGATCTATGGTGTCGGCCGCGACATTTCCGCTCAAGAACAAGCAGAAGCAGCGCTGCAAGAGAGTCAGCGTTTTGTTGAGCGAATTGCCAATACCAGTCCGAATCTTCTCTTTGTTTACGATGAAAGCGAGCAGCGAAATGTCTACAGCAATCGCGAAATCACTGACACCCTCGGCTATACCAGCGCCGAAGTTGAAAACATGGGCAGCAATCTACTGCCCACCATCATCCACCCTGACGACTTAGCTAAATTTCCCGGATATTTTCAGCAATTAGAAAATGCTCCCGACGGCGAAGTTATTGAGTACGAATATCGGGTACGCGATCGACAAAATTGTTGGCACTGGTTAGTCAGCCGGAATATTGTATTTAGCAGAACCGAGGAGGGAAAAATTAAGCAGCGTCTCGGTGCTGCTACGGACATTACAGAGCGCAAAATAGCAGAACAAGCTTTAGCAGAACAATTGAAACTTTCTTTATTCACAGCAGATGTGGGAATTGTTCTAACTCAAAACCAGGGTTTGCGTACAACTTTGCAATATTGCGCCGATGCAGTTGTGCGCCATTTGGATGTTGCCTTTGCTCGGATTTGGACATTGAATGAAGACGGAAATGTATTGCAACTGCAAGCAAGCGCGGGGATATATACTCATATTGACGGCGCTCACAGCCGCATTGCTGTCGGCGAGTTCAAGATTGGTTTAATCGCCCTGGAGCGACAACCTCACATCACTAATTGTGTGCAAGAAGATCCCCGAGTCAGCGACAAAGAATGGGCCTCACGAGAAGGAATGGTGGCTTTTGCTGGATATCCGCTAATTGTTGACAATCAGTTGCTGGGAGTAATCGCGATGTTTGCTCGCCAAGAGTTGAACGAATCAACCCTGATTGCTTTGGCGTCAAGTGCCGATACGATCGCCCTGGGAATTAAGCGCAAACAAACAGAAGAAGCTCTCGCCACACAAAAGCAAACTTTGAGGGCAATTATTGACAACGCCCCCATTTGGGTGTGGCTGACTGACACTAAAGGCAAGATGCTGTTGGTTAACAAAACTTTTTGCGAATCTGTGAACGTTCCTGAAGAAAGATTTTTGGCAGCATCTCACTGTTGTGAAATTTTGGGAGCGGAAGCATTTGCTAACTGCATGGCGTCTGACGTGCAAGTCTGGAGTCAAGATAGTCCTTTTTATGCTGATGAAATTATCAAGTTTGCTGACGGTAAAAATCACCATTTAGAGGTAATTAAAGCTAAGGTAAAAGAGGCCAACGGCAGCGCGATAGGCTTAATCGGCTTGGGTTTGGACGTTACACAACAAAAAGAAGCTCAACTAAAATTGCAAGCTTCGGAAGCGCGATTCCGGAAGTTAGCGGAGCAAGAAGCACTTCTGAACCAGCTAGCTAGCAATATCCGCGAATCTCTAGATTTAGATACTATTTTGGCAACAACTGTGCAGCAGATTCGCGACTTGCTGCAAGTCGATCACTGTGTGTTTATCTGGTATTTGCCCGACGCTTCGCCGCCTGCTTGGGATGTCGTCCACGAAGCTAAAAATGATGACTTGTCCTCGCTTTTGGGTTATTTTCCTGCTGACATAACGGGTATGCTGCCACAAAAAATCGCTAATTTGGAAGTTTATCAAATAGATGATGTTACAACTGTCAGCGATCCCGTAGAACAAAAGTTCTTTTTGGAGGTTGGTTGCAAGTCTGTTTTGGATTTGCCGATTAAAAGTGCCGGAGGTTTAACTGGTGTTGTTAGCTGCATTTCTTGCAGCGAGGTGCGTAAGTGGACAAAAGAGGAAGTGGAGTTAATGGAGGCAATTGGCGATCAATTGGCGATCGCCATCAGTCAATCTGAACTTTACACTCAAAGCCTCGATTCAGCCCGGATAGCGCAAGAACAAGCTGCTAAACTCGAAGTAACTCTGTGCGAGCTCCAGCAAGCTCAAACTCAACTCGTGCAGGCCGAAAAAATGTCGAGTCTCGGTCAGATGGTTGCGGGGATTGCCCATGAAATCAATAACCCGGTCAGCTTTATCTTCGGCAATCTTACCTACACAGAAGAATACACCAGAAACCTGATGAAACTGCTGCAAATGTATCGAGATGAATACCCGCAACCTTCTCCAGCAATTCAGGAGGAAATAGAGGTGTTAGAGCTGGATTTTGTGCTAGACGACTTGCCGAAAATGCTGTCTTCTATGCAGGTGGGAGCCACTCGCATCCGGGATATCGTGCGGAGTTTGCGAAATTTCTCTCGCCTCGATGAATCTGACATGAAAAAGGTTAACATTCACGAAGGCATCGACAGCACATTGATGATTTTAGAACACCGTTTGAAAGTTCAGCCCGTTAACGTAGTGGCTACGGATTACCATCGCCCAGCAATTCAAATCGTTAAAGAATACGGAAAATTGCCACGGGTGGAGTGCTACGCCGGACTATTGAATCAGGTGTTTATGAATATTATTGCTAACGCTATTGACGTGTTACAAGAACCGCTAGAACATCCGGGAATTATCCGCATTCGTACAGAGGTAGAAGGTACTCTCGCTGTGATTAGAATTGCTGATAACGGTCCAGGTATCACCGATCAAGTCAAGCAACGGATATTTGACCCGTTCTATACTACCAAACGGATCGGTTCAGGAACGGGGATGGGTTTAGCGATTTCCCATTCAATTATTGTAGAAAAACATAAAGGTGAAATTAAGTGTTTATCGGTGGTGGGGAAAGGCACTGAATTTATAATCGAGATTCCGATTAAAAGACCAGAAAATTAAATTGGTTTGTCGGTGAAAATACTAATTTGCATCAGTTGGAAAAACCTGATTTTTTTTGTACAAACCTTAAGACTGACACACCCTACAGGATACAAACAGAGAAAAGTTATTTTACCAGAAATTTGTCTGGTGCGTATTGCCCACCCTCCAACTAAAATTGATATGATATTAAAAATCTAAAATCTAAAATCTAAAATCTAAAATGGCATTACCTCCCGGTAGTTTCGGTTTACCCCTAATTGGCGATACCCTCAACTTTTTGCAAGATTCCCAATTTGCCAAAAAACGCCACCAGCAGTACGGGCCCATTTTCAAAACCAGCATTTTCGGACAGCCTACCGTGTTTGTGCGTGGCCAAGAGGCTAGTTTGTTTGTTTTAAGCAATGAAAACCAATATTTTGTTGTGAGTTTTCCTCCGAGTACCAAAGCGCTTTTAGGGTCGCTTTCCTTGTCACTGCAAACGGGTGCTAACCACCAAAATCGGCGCAAGTTGCTGTACCAAGCGTTTCAGCCTAGAGCTTTAGCCGGCTACATCGGTGCGATGGAAGATATCACTCAGCGCTATTTGGAAAAATGGGTCAAAATGGAAACCATGACTTGGTATCCTGAACTGAGAAATTATACTTTTGATGTTGCGGGTAAGTTGTTAGTAGGGATGGAAAAAGGTTCGGAAACGGCGCTAGGACATTATTTTGAAACTTGGTCTAAGGGTTTATTTTCGATTCCTTTAGATGTGCCGTGGAGTCAGTTTGGTAAAGCTAAAAAGTGCCGAAAGCTGCTGTTGGCAGAACTTGAAAAGATTATTCGCGATCGCAAACAAGGAACCCATAGTGGCAATGATGCTTTGAGTTTGCTGATTTCGGCTCGCGATGAGGAGGGAAATAGTTTGAGTTTGGATGAGTTAAAAGATCAAGTGCTGTTGTTGCTGTTTGCGGGACACGAAACTTTAACTTCGGCGATCGCCTCTTTTTGCCTTCTGCTAGCCCAACATCCCGATGTGATGGCAAAAGTGCGGGCCGAACAGCAGCAGTTCCCCGCAACTGAACCGCTAACCTTGGAACAGCTCAAACAAATGACTTATTTAGAACAGGTGCTGCGAGAAGTGCTGCGTCTAGTTCCACCGGCTGGAGGTGTTTTTCGGACAGTAATTAATGCTTGTGAGTTCGGCGGCTATGAAATTCCCAAGGCTTGGACCGTGGTTTCTGGGATTACTCAAACCCATCAGGATAGTCAACTTTATCCTGAACCAGCTCGATTCGACCCCGATCGATTTAGCTCTGAGCGATCGCCTAAACCTTTCAGCTACGTGCCCTTTGGCGGCGGTTTGCGAGAATGTTTGGGCAAAGAATTTGCCCGATTAGAGATGAAGTTGTTTGCAGCAAAGATGGTTCGGGAGTACGAGTGGGATCTGTTACCGGATCAAGATTTGAATTTGATCACAATACCGATGCCTCATCCTCGCGACGGTTTGCGAGTAAAATTTCGTCGAACAACAATGAAATAAGTAAAAGCTTCAGTTCTACACCCGCCTGATTTTCCTCTTCTTCTTGAGAACAGGCTTTTCGGCCTGTTCCACAAGAGATGAATTTTATTGTGGGGAGTATGGGTTGGGCTTCTAGCCCGCCCTGAAAGCCTGATTGATAATGGTGCAAGATCTCAGCCTTAATCAACATCCAATTGCATCGGCCCCAAATACTTAGTTAAATAAGGAGAAAAAACCTCATAAATCAGAGTCAATGGCTTCCCGTGATGCCAAAACAAATAGTGTCGCCCCCAAAAAGGGCCCGACTCTTCAAACGCTGATTCCAAAGCAGCCGAATCACCACAATAAATGCCCTGCACATCGCGATACAATTCTGTCCGCAGCCTCGCTAAACTAGCCCAAATTGGCAACGATTTATTTTGCAAATATTCATCTACGTGGCTCGCTTCCCACCAAGATGTCGCATAGGCCAGGCGCTGTCCCGAAGCAGTCCGCAGCCACACTTGGCGGCGCAGGCGCGGCCCCGGAACCGCAACAATTTGCTGGGGCGCGCCGTCTGCGTCTTCACCCACTAAAGACATATCGATCACATCTACTTCTGTGGGTTCCCCTGTCAGCAGTTGCAGGTGACGGGTGGGGGAACCGTCGCCTAGGAGCAGTATTTGCCATGCCGGTGCGAGCTTGGTGTGGGGCAAACCCTTCTGTACTGCGTCTTCGGCTCCTTGCCACAGAGGGTTGAGAGCGTGCCAGGTGCGGCTGTTTTTGGGTGTGAATGTTGCAGTCAAGGGTCTTTACAAAACTTAATTTTTTGTTTATTATAACGCTTCTTCAATTATCCGCTCAAAAATCAAAAATTGCTCGACCGAGGACGATCGCCCATAGGATGTCCAGTGAAATAGTTATAATAAGCTGTTCAGCATTTAAATTTTTTGCCTGAAAGCCAGGGTGCAAGGAGTCTAGGCTTCAAAAATCCCAATTTAAATGCGTATCAGCTTACTTTTGTTCGGGATTTTTATTCTTCCTTCTTCCTTCTTCTTCCTGACATCCGTTACATCCGTTACATCCGTTACATCCGTTATATAATCCGTTGCCGAACTTCCTTCCACTATATGTTACGAATAACCGAAATAAAACTCCCCCTAGATCATCCTCAAGATGCGATCGCCAGTGCTATAGTCAAAAAGCTGCAAATTCCCCCCGAAGAATTGCTCAGCTATTCCATCTTCAAGCGCAGCTATGATGCTCGTAAAAAAGCAGAAATCCTCCTTGTCTATATTGTGGATGTAGAAACGACACAGGAAAAGCAACTTTTGGCGCGCTTCAAAAAAGATCCTCATGTGATGGTAACACCAGACACGAGTTATCGCTATGTAGCGCAAGCGCCCAACAATTTGACGATTCGCCCCATTGTGATTGGTACAGGGCCGTGCGGTATGTTTGCAGGTCTGATGCTGGCACAAATGGGGTTTCGCCCCATCCTTTTAGAACGCGGAAAAGCAGTGCGCGATCGCACGGTTGATACTTTTGGGTTTTGGAAGAAAAAAGCAGAATTCAACCCAGAATCTAACGCTCAGTTTGGCGAAGGTGGTGCGGGTACTTTTTCCGATGGCAAGCTCTACAGCCAAGTTAAAGATCCTCAACATTATGGGCGGAAGGTGTTGACGGAACTTGTAAATGCAGGAGCTTCACCGGAAATTTTATATATTAATAAACCGCATATTGGCACGTTCAAACTGGTGGGAATTGTCCAAAGTCTTCGCGCCCAAATAGAATCATTAGGCGGAGAAATTCGGTTTCAAACTCGTGTAGAAGATATCCACATCGAAAATGGAAAAGTGCAGGGACTTACCCTCGCCAGCGGAGAATATATTGCTAGTAATTATATTGTTCTGGCGGTGGGACACAGCGCCCGCGATACTTTTGAAATGTTGTTTTCGCGCGGGGTTTACATCGAACCTAAACCTTTTTCCATTGGTTTTCGGGTGGAACATCCCCAAACTATTATCGATCGCTGCCGTTTTGGCGATCGGGCCGGCCATAAGCTTTTGGGCGCCGCCGATTACAAACTGGTTCACCATTGCCAAAACAATCGTTCTGTATATAGTTTCTGTATGTGTCCCGGTGGTTTGGTAGTGGCGGCTGCGTCAGAACCGGGGCGACTTGTCACTAATGGGATGAGTCAATATTCTCGGAATGAACGCAATGCTAACAGCGGGATTGTAGTGGGTATCACGCCGGAGGATTATCCCGGTCATCCCTTAGCCGGAATAGAGTTTCAGCGTCGCTTAGAAGAACGGGCATTTGAGTTAGGAGGTGGCACTTATAACGCCCCTGGACAGCTTGTGGGGGATTTTTTGGCGAATCGCCCTTCCACGGCGCTAGGCAGTGTGCAGCCGTCTTATACGCCGGGAGTTGTGATGACTGATTTGAGCGAAAGTTTGCCAGATTATGCGATCGCAGCCATCCGCGAAGCACTTCCGGCTTTTGACAAACAGATTAAAGGATTTGCGATGGATGATGCGGTTTTGACTGGGGTGGAAACGCGCACTTCTTCACCGATTCGGATTAAACGCAAGGAAGATTATCAGAGTTTGAATACAGAAGGTCTTTATCCTGCTGGGGAAGGTGCAGGATATGCGGGTGGAATCCTGTCGGCGGGGATTGATGGGATTAAGGTGGCGGAGGCGGTTGCTTTGAGCATATTGCAATCTTCAAACCACAAAATTTGATGCGGGATTTGAGGATTTTTAGATGGTTTGAAGATTGCCGTCAACTGTCAACTGTCAACCGTCAACTCTGTTCAAACAGCAGCTAAACGCGATCGAATTTCCGTATCGGTATACTCCGGCGTCCAGCCTTCTTTGGTGATAAAATAGCGCACCGCTTTAATTCTCCGGGCTGCTGTCAAATAAAACCAGTGTTCTGTATTCGCCGGCACGTTGATAAATTCTTCCGGCTGCACTGTGAGTTCGACTTGGCTGCCGTCGGGCCGCACGAAGCCGAAAATGCCCTCGCCTGCTACGATATAGCGGACTTCATCATCGGCGTGGATGTGGCACTTATTGAATTTGGACAGCATGGTGTCGAGGTTGGGAATGTCCGGGTGCAGTACAATTAAGTCGCGATCCAGATAGCCTGCACTTTCCGACAACTGTTGAAAGTAGCCGTCGAGGGCTTGCAGCACTTGCTCTTTTTGATTGTCGTCAAGAGCATCTTTAGCTAACAAATTTTGAATTTCAGCGCTGTCACCCACTGGCCAGCGGTTGAGTTGAATGTTTAAGGAAGCGAGTTCTCGGGTAATGTCGCTTTGTTGAGTGTAGGTTGTACCGTTTTCGAGTCGCAGGATAGCCATTTTTGCACGTTCCAATTTTTGGGTGAGGCGATACACAGGCACTGTGAAAGATGTTTGTCGATCGCGCCTGTACCAGAATCACAATTTTAACGCTAATTTGAACAGGCTTTTCGGCCTGTTCCACAACAGTTGAATATTTGTCGCGATAATATTATAAGTCAGGCGCCAGCTAGCACCAGCAGCGATGGCATTACTGATATCTTAAATGTAACTTTTGCAACAACTATGCCTACTTATACGGGAATTTCTAGCGAAGCATTTCAGCATCCCCTCGATCGCCAAGCTGAGGAAGCGCTGCGAAGCGTGCCTGGATTTGACTTAATTGCCAGCAAATTTGTAGAATTTGTCTACGAACGACCGCAATTCGTTTACCTAATGGGAAATAGCATTCAAGTCGGGCCACGCCAATATGCCAGCATTTATCATATATTTCGGGAGTGCTTGCAGGATTTAGATGTTTTTCCCGAACCGGGTTTGTTTGTTTCTCAGAATCCCTCAGTTAACAGCTATGCGCTGGGTAAAAACCAGCCTTATGTAGTATTAAACACTGGTCTTTTAGACTTGTTGGAAGAGCCAGAAATTCGGGTAGTATTGGCTCACGAGTTGGGACACATTAAATGCGGTCATCCCACTTTAAATCAAATGGCGACGTGGGCGATGAGCGTCGCATCGACAATTGGCGAGATGACTTTCGGGTTGGGAAATATGGTCGGTAGCGGTTTAATTTACGCTTTTTACGAGTGGCGGCGCAAGGCTGAATTATCGGCAGACCGGGCGGCTTTGTTGGTAACGGATGACTTGAACAGTGTGATGAAGACGATGATGAAACTTGCGGGAGTTAGCAGTAAATATGCTGACCAATGCAGTTTGCAAGAATTTATCCGCCAGTCTGACAACTATCAAGAGCTCGATCGAGACAATCTCAACCAAGTGTATAAGTTTTTACTTTACAACGGCGGCCAGGGCGTGATGCTGAGTCACCCTTTCCCGGTGGAACGCCTGCGGTATTTGCGAGACTGGGCAAGTTCCGAGGAATACCGCCAAATTAAGCTGGGGAACTACAAGCGGGCTGTAGCTGAGGGTGCGGTTGATGTGAAGTCCCAAGCGCCTAACAGTGAGACGGAGGCTTTGCGCCGTCAGATTGAAGAGTTGCAGCGGGAGATCGATCGGCAAAAATCAAAGCGAAACTAAGTTTAAATTCCTCGTTTCCAGGCTGTGCCTGGGAACCAGCTAAATGTTTTGTTGAAGATTTACCGGATTTGAGGGAGGGGGAAACGTAAAAGGAAGGTAAACCAGTGAGAGACTTACTCGCAACTGGCCTCCAATCTAAAAAGTGTCCCCTCCTTTCGGAAATCTGTTTCTGAGGAGGTGTAGTTTAAATCAAGAGAAGCTTATAAATCAACGGGGCTAAAAAAAATGAATATTGATAACGCAATGAATACTAACAAGCCAACTTCTAATTTTTTCGGCAATGTGGGAAAAGTCGCGCTCGCCCTGACTCTTCTAGCCGCCGGCATGGCATTTACAAACCCTGGGAGAGACAAATACCTAACTTATGCTTCCGGCGTACTGCAAACCGAGTTGGAAAGCACTGTGTGCAAGGATTCTCGCGTGCCTAAAGCTTTGAGCGGGATTACAGATACTTTGATCGGCAGTTGCAAGAATTTGCTAACTTCGCAGCGGGACACGATCGAAAGCTTGCTAGACAATACAACGCAGCGTCAAAATTTAGGTGTGGTCAGTATTTACACAACTCAATTAGGCAAAAAAAGCTATCCAACGCTTGGAGCTTTTGGGAATTTCGTGACGTTGCCACCTAGTTCTGAAAATGCTCAAAAGTAGAGTCAAATTAAGTTTAAGTGTAGAAACCGGGTTTTGTAGAAAGCCCGGTTTTTGCTTAGGTAATTGTCTCTAAGCAAATCTCAATAAATTCGGATAGCGGCAGCACATATTTTTAGTCAAGATCCCTATTAGAAGCAAAATATTAAGTTTTCTTAAAGAACAAAAGTTATTGCCGCACTTAATATTAACATGAACGCTATAAAGTTTGATGTTTAACAAATAAGCTGATGGCAATGCAATTAAGTAAGGGTGAGAGATTTAATATCTCTAAAGAAGCGCCTGGTTTAAAAAAAATGGCGATCGCCCTCGGTTGGCAGGTGACAGAGGCAGGACAAAGCTACGAGATTGATGTCTCTGCATTTATGCTAGGTGCTGACGGCAAAATACCTAACGATAAATATTTTATCTTTTACAATAATCTGCAATCCGGTGACAGTTCGGTACTGCAAGTGATTCGAGATAAAAACAACCCAAGTCAAGAGAATAAGACTATTTACGGCGTTATCTTAGAAAGAGTTAATCCTGACATTGAGGAAATAACTTTTGTTGTGACTATTCACGAAGCAGATAAAAATAGGGCAAATTTTAGCAATATCAAAAATGCTTTTATCAAAGTTTCCAATTTGGATACACAAAGCGAACTGGTTCGGTATGAATTAAAAGAAAATTTTTCGCGAGAGACAGCGGTAGAATTTGGTCGTTTGTATAGAAAGAATGGAGAGTGGAGATTTCAGGCTGTAGGAGCAGGATATCAGGCAGGATTGCAGAGTTTTGTTGACAAGTATTGCAGCTAAAGTAGTAATAATATTGCTGCAATTCCTCACGAGTTAGCAGCGGGAACGGCTGATGATTTACAGTTTTCGGCTGGGGAGCTGGAGGTGGAGTCAGAACCGGAAGCGGAATAGTCTCGTCTGGAGCTTTTGGTAAATTTGTGGCTCTTCAGTAACTAGTATGCTAAACTAACAGTCAAACTGCCAAGTAGGCAAACATCTAACACGGAAGTTTTCAAAGTTTCTAAACCCGTAAGCAGAACGTTTAATCAACTTGAGCTTATTGTTGATGCCTTCGACAACACCACTCGTAGTCTTATAATCGAAGTAAGCAATAATCTCATCTAGCCAACGAATAATAGTGTTCTGACTATCGGGAAAATATTTTTTAGCTCCTGACAGCCATCTTCCCAGTTTAAACAAACCGACTAACCAATTATTAGCCTGCTCGAAAATCCTTCTAATTTCTTCTTTTAATTCATGCCTACTTTTGAGAGGAGAAGATACATCTTTAACTTGCACGAGTTTAGCTTTTCGCTCTTCATTTAGATCTGATTCGTTTTTCAATAACACATATTTACTTTTATTCACTCCTTCTAAAACTTTCTCCTGGTCTGCTTTCTCTTCTGACGATTCTGCTTTTTTAATTAAATCTTCTACCTGTCTCTTTTCTCGCTTCCTTTGGGCATCTAATTCCTTATTTATTTGTGCCATTACATGAAATCAGTCGGCGACCACCTGAGCCTTTGGCATCAAGTCTATCACTAGATTTCTGTAACCTTTCCACAAATCTATACTTACTTCTTCTAGGGAGCATCCCGGTTTTGTAAATATCCCCAAATCAGCATAAAATGAGTAAAATCCAAAGAAACGTTAAAAAAGAGTAGAGAGAAAGAGCCATGACCCCTCAAGAACTAGAGCGATTGGAAAGCTGTACGTCAGAAATTGCTAAAATTTTGTATAACAATACACCCCCGAGTGAACTGACCAGTTTGGAAAATATCGAAAAGCATCTCAGGGAGCAATGGCTGGTTCATGTAGGTCCCAAAATAGGTTTTTTTTTATCAAACAGGCAACGGGAACAGAACAAGGACGACCCCGGACAGTAAAAAGCTGTATTGGTGAACTAATAATTACTGAAAAACAAGCCAAAAAATTAGAGGTCAAGAAATCCACGCGATTATCTCCATTATTTGAAAAATGCTGTCTCCGTCAAATCGCTAATATTTCCTACTCCAAGGCTGCCCTTGAAATGGAAGTTCAGACAGGAGTAAAGATTGGACACACTTGTTTACATCGATTGGTAGAAAAACAAGAATGGTCAGAACCGATAGCCAAAATAGAGGTCAAAGAAACAAGCATAGATGGAGGGAAAGTCCGTCTGAGAGGGAAGTTGGGACAAGGGTCTCATTGGCAAGATTATAAGGCCGTGCGGTTACACGAAAGTTATTATGGGGCTTTTTATCAAGAGAATGAAGCATTAATTAACTATATAAACTATCAGCCATTAGCCGATATATTAACTTGTTTGGGTGATGGACATGAGGGAATATGGAATATTATGAGCCAGTTAAATCCTGGTAAAGCCCGACGTGAAATTTTAGATTGGTATCATTTAATGGAAAATTTATATAAAGTGGGAGGGTCGTTGAAATCTCTAGCCAAAGCCCAGGAATTTTTGTGGCAAGGTCGGGTCGAACCCACCCTAGATTTATTTAAATATTGTCGTAAAAAAACCGCCAAAAACTTTTGCAAGTATCTAGAAAAGCATCGCTCTCGAATTGTTAACTATGAGCAATTATCATCAGACAAGATTTGTTCCATCGGCTCTGGAGCCGTGGAATCAACGGTCAAACAAATAGATAGAAGGTTGAAAATTTCGGGAGCTCAATGGTTGAAAAAAAATGTCAATCAAATGCTCAAACTTCGTTGTGCCTACCTCAACGACCTCTTAGCCATTTGAGGCTTTTGCAAAACCGGGATGCTCCCCTTCTTCTATTTGCTCTAATACCTCTTTACCCCATCCGAGCAGCACTTCCCTAATTTCTTCTTGTTTCCTTCCTGCCAATATCCCACTTAACTTAGACTTCTCTAAATCTATTAATACTGCACAGTAATTTCCTTTTCCTTTTATTACAGCTATTTCATCTATCCCTAATCTGTTCAACTCGCTAGGCTGGGCTTTCAAGTATTCTTTCGATGCGTCTTTTAACATCCTTTCTATTTCTTCTGTTGTCACCACCCCTTTTTTTGCTACGCTGTGGATCTCGTTCTCTAACACTTCTTGGAATATTGCTCTTCCTAGCCGTTTTGTATAGGTTCTTCTTTTTCTGACAAACTCCAACTCTTCACTAAATGGCTTGACACATTTTTCACATTTAAACTGTCGTCTGTTAATTTCTAAAAATACAAAGTTCTCTCCCCAAGGTAAATATTTGACTAGGTATTTATGATTTTGATGTAATCTATGACTTTTTTTTTCCCAACGTGGACAGTTAATTTCCTTACCGATTCCTTCCCCCTGTAAAATTATTCCAATCCCTTCATGCTGGCGATGTGAGATTACTTTTATTTCCTCTATATTCAACAGCTTTGTTAAAAAGTTTATCTCCTTTTTCGTTCTCATGGCTGTTCACTCCAGCTAACCCCTCTAGCTTTTGCTGATAGTTAATAATAAATGAGTTCCCTCTGTCAACCCCGGTAATGACTCTACCAACTATTTTTCTAGCCTCATTTGTCTTTCTTTCCTGGCGCGATCTGTTCATTTAGCATATTAACTACTGAAGAGCCTTAGTTATTTTTCTCATTGTCCGATACCTAGAAAGTAGACGACCTATATTTATCAATTCACTGTTTGGTTATTTTGTCAATGCGTAAGTCCTAATTTCTTAGTCCGCGTCGGCGGACTTCGTTCGTGTAAAAGCGATTTCAATCGCCGAATGACTGATTAAACAAATCAAAAATCTGCTGGCAAAAGTCTTTGAGTTTTTGCGCCGACTCCACCGCAGGTTCGGTTATGCCGAGAAAATTCCAATTTTCCACAGTAGAAAAGTGCCACTGCTGACCAGTATGATCGTAACCGGCGGCCTCAACGCCGATCGCCCGCCGATATCCTTCCACCGGATCTTGGTAAAATCGGATTTGAATCAAAATGCTGCGGCTTTGCAACAAGCGACTTCTACCGGGAAAATGGAAGCCAATGTCTATCGAATCTGGATCTACAAGTTCTCTGGTATCCTCGTCATTCATCCAAGGTTTCAAATCGACTTTTGCATCCGGGAATTCGGACTTGAATAAATTAACAACCGCAGCAATTTTGCTGGCAACTTCTATATTTTTGGCTTGTTCGGCAGCGTTCACTCGAAAAACTCCTATCAAATACAGTTATTACGTGATTTAGCTAACAATGTAACTGCATACTGCCTGCTTTAAACAGTGAACTGTGGACTATTTGATAGATATTTAGGAGTTGACAAATTTCCCACTGTGTGTTAATGACCCGTCATAACATTTGAGAGTTGAGATTGGAGATTAAACAATTGGCAATGACTGATTCCGTAAAAGTGGTGAATAAATTTTATCAAAGCGGCAGGGCGATCGCAAATTCCGAACCTTCTCCCAGCACCGATTCGCAAGTTAGTTTACCGCCGTGGGTTTCTTCTACAATTTGCCGGCTGATAGACAACCCCAAACCCGTACCTTTTCCTACTCCTTTGGTAGTAAATAAATGGTCAAATATTTTCGACTTGACCTCCGATGACATCCCTTGACCGTTATCTTTGATTTTAATCACCACGCTGTTGTTATCCTCCCCGAGATGAGTGATAATGGCGATCGTATTCGGTAAAGCTTCAATTTCAGCGTAAGTGCGACCCTGATTGAATTCGTCAAAACACTCGATCGCATTTGCCAGCAAATTCATAAATACCTGATTCAGTTGCCCAAAATAACATTTAACTGGCGGGATATCTCCGTATTCTTTGATAATCTTAATCGCCGGGCGAGTATCTTTAGCTTTCAGGCGATACTGTAAAATCATCAAAGTGCTGTCGATGCCGTCATGAATATTTGCTGACACTTTATTCGCACTATCAGCGCGGGAAAAAGTCCGCAAAGACGTGCTAATATTGCGGATGCGCTCTGTACCTGATTTCATGGATAAAAGCATTTTTGGCAAATCTTCAATCAAATATTCTAAATCGATCTCCGATGCTTTATCCTGTAATTCATCTCCAGGATTAGGAAATTTTTCTTGGTAAAGTTGTAAGCAATCAATCAAATCTAAGCTCGCCTCAGCAGCAGCATCAAGATTGCCCGCAATAAAACCGAGCGGATTGTTAATTTCGTGAGCAACCCCTGCAATCAAGTTGCCGAGAGCCGACATTTTTTCGCTTTGAATTAGTTGCAGTTGCGCCTGTTGCAGTTCATTGAAAGATTTTTCTAACTGTTGAGATTTTTCTTTCTCGCGCGCGTACAAACCAGCATTTTCTACAGCAATAGCAACTTGAGAAATTAACACTTTGAATACTTCTACTCTCTCTGCTGTAAAAGCTCCTACTGTCAAAGCATTTTCTAAATAAATTATTCCGCGCCGCTGAGATTGATAAATAATCGGCAAACAGAGAATTGATTTTGGTTGATATTTCTGAATGTAGGTATCTACCTTAAAAGGTTCGACGACAGTCGCATTGTCTAAAACCAGATGCTTTTGACTGCGGTGTACGTAATTAATCACAGACAGGGGAACATCTTGACGAGTTTCTACGGGAATAGAGGGTAAAAGTGTCACTTTATCCTCCGCAAAACTGCCAGTAGCTTCTATGCAGAGGATATCGTTTTTCAGGAGCAGCAGCACTACTTTTTGAGCTGCCGCATTTTCTAAAATAATTTTGATTAATTTGGTCAACAATTTTTCGAGAACAATTTCACCGTTAATGGCTTGCGCCGACTTAATAAAAGTAGCTAAGTCTAAGAAATCGCCTAAACTACTACTGGTAGTATTTCCAGTGGTTGTGCGAGTGACATCGAGGGTTGGGGTTTGGATTGTGCGCGTCTGTGCTGCTAAGAAAGGATGTGTTGCTTCTAAGTGTTTAACTTTGGCTATGGCTCCCCAATGGATATATCCATAATAGGCTTTAGTCAGATATGCTTGAGAAACTATCTCTTTACCCAAAGCTTGATAAAATTCTCCGGCTAATTCATAGGCTAATGCTTCCTCTTGAATGTAACCGTTTTTTGCCGCTCCATCAATTGCGCGATCGTACAATTCCATTGCTTGGGTATTTTGCCCCAAGACTCGCGCTTTTTCCGCTGCAACCAAGTCGTATTTGTGTTGATAATTCATCGGAGCATGAACTGCCCATTTTTTCATCTTCTTTTGGTTTTGCAGCACTTTTTCTAAATATTGCTTTTGTTCCCCTCTCTCAGCTTGGGCATACAAAGCAAGGAGACTGAGAGAAAAGTAAAAATTATTCAGAGCAACCATATAAAATCCGGCTACCGACTCCTCATATTTCTCAAATAACATTGAATTTTCTAAGGCTTGCGCGTAGTTTCTGAAGATAAAATTAAGCTGAGTTTTGGCATGATAAACCGCACTAACTACAAAAAAGCTTTGAGATTCTATTAAAACCGGGAGTGTTTTTAATTCATTAAAGTTATCGCCGACTAAATCGCAGGGTTCGACAGATTTACCCCGCAAATTGAGGGCTGTCTGGCTGCATATACTTATATACTGTACAGCCATTTCTAGTTGATATTTCTGCATTAGTTTCATATATTTACCAGCCTCCTGATCCACCAAATCTAGAGGCTCTCCTATCGACATTTTTTTGAAGCAATATTCAGTTATAGAATAACCAGCATATTCTAACTCTCCAGTTTCCATCCCAGTTTTAAAACCTTCTTTGAGAGCGCCTAATCCGGAATTGACAGAGGCTTTCCAGTGGTTAATAAAGCAACCAAAGGGTGAATAAACTCTACTTTTAATTGAACGGGAGGGAAATTTGTCTAACATCTTAATTGCCAGTTGACCGAATTGGTATGCCAAACTAATGTCCCCTACCTTGTACATAACTACGCCATAAAAAACGTAAGCAATACTTGCATAAGGCGAATTACCATATTTAATGCACAGCTTGACCATCCTAAATGCCAGCAGCGGTACCAGTTGGGGCTTGACCGGAACAGCACTGCTGAGAATCCCTGATAAAATCCGCATGGCTGCTTGTTTGTCGGGATCGGTCATTTCTGGCAAGTTAGCTAAATCCTCAATTCGTTTCAATCCCAAGCTCAGTTTTGTATTAATCAGTCCCACAGCAATATTTAGCGCCTTGGGATTTTCAGGAAAAGAAATGCCTAATAGTTTCAGGACTTCCAGTCCTGTATTGAGGGCTTCTACAAGTCTATTTTGAGCGTTATAAGACTGAATTTGAAGTTGATAAACATTCACTTTTTCCAGTAAACTTTTAGCTTTTTTCACTACAATATCAACCAATTTTTTTGAATATTCATAGTTGACATTTAAGTACTCAGCTTCGGCTGTTGACTCGTAAATTGCTAACGTTAAGTCATAGTGGCTTTGCCAAGAATCCGCAGGCAATAATTCCATAGCAACCCGCAAATACCTAACAGCAGCTTCATACGCAGCCGCCGCTTTTGCCTTGCGTCCAGCAGTTAAATTTAATTGTGCCAACTGAGTTTTTTCCGACTGTTGGGTAATCGTGTCAATTCCGACATTCAATTGATTGACGATATCAAAGATGTTTTCTTCTAGCTTGTCGGGGGGAGTATTCTGTAATAGTAATTGACCGATTTTTAAATGGGTGGATTGCTTTTGGTCTTCTGGAATTAGCGAATATGCGGCTTGCTGAACGCGATCGTGCAAAAATTTGTAAATAACCCGCGAAGTATCTAACTTGAGATTGATTGATTCGGCTCGATCGAAAACTAAAGGAATGCGATAAGCATCGCTCAAGGGCAGAATTAACCCGGCTTGCAAAGCTGAATAAAGTTCATTTGCTGTCGTATTAGCTGACTCTTCGCTAACAAGTGACAGTACATCTAGAGCAAATTTATCTCCCACGCAAGCTGCTAGCTTCAACACTTCTTGCGTGGGTGCAGGCAGCTTTTCAATGCGAGAAGCTACCAGTTCCACCACACTTTTATCGGTGATTCCAATGGCTTGAATTTCATCAATACTCCAATACCAGCCACTTTGACTTCCCTCATTTGTAATGTGATTAAATTCAAATTTTAAAAGAGAGTCTTGATAAAGTGCTTGGAGTAATTGGGTCAAGAAAAAAGGATTGCCCCCCGTTTTATTCCAGATTAAATCAGCTAGATTTGTTACTTTTTCTGTGCAAGTGTGAAGTGTTTCAGTGACTAATTCAGTCACATTTGCTAAATCCAGCGGTTGCAAGACGATATTGTTGACTATGGTACCAGTTTTTTCAATTTCTTCTACAGTCTGAATTAAGGGGTGGGTCGGACTAACTTCATTGTCTCGATAGGCACCGATTAGCAACAAATATTCCTGGTCAGGGTCAGTTATCAGTATTTGCATCAACTTTAATGTTGCTGAATCTGCCCACTGCAAATCGTCTAAAAAGATAACTAGGGGGTGTTCTTTTTGGGCGAAAACGCGAATAAATTCTTTGAATACCCGATTGAATCGATTTTGGGATTCTACAGGGGCGAGTTCTGGGACTTCTGGCTGTTTGCCGATGATTAATTCAACTTTGGGAATTACGTCGGCAATTACTTGGCCGTCTGTTCCCAATGCTGTTAAAATTTTAGTGCGCCATATTTCTAATGAAAGTGCACTTTCTGTTAGTAATTGCCGCAGCAAGGAGTTAAATGCTTGGATTAATGAGGCATAAGGAATGTTGCGTTTGAATTGGTCAAATTTGCCGCTGATAAAGTAACCTTTTGACCTGGTAATTGGTTTGCTAACTTCGTTGACAACGGCTGATTTACCGATGCCTGAGTAGCCTGAGACTAGCATTAATTCGCTGCTTCCGGATGGGGGCGGGTTTGGTTCTAAGGTTGCTGGTTTTTCTAACAAATTGTTGGCTAAACCCCCTCTTACACGTTCAAATGCTGCTAGCAATTCATTAACCTGATTTTCCCGACCGTACAATTTTTGGGGGATTAACAATTGGCTGAGAATATCTAAGCGTCCGGGGATGAAGTCGGCAATTTGTCCGGTGGTTTGTAACTGATGCAAAGAAGTTTCTAAGTCTGCTAACAATCCGGCCGCACTTTGATATCTATCTTCGGCATTTTTTGCCATCAATTTCATCACTATCTCAGAGAGGGCGACAGGTATTTCTGAATTGATTTGATGGGGATATATTGGTTGAACTGCGATGTGGCTGTAAACTATTTCTAATGGGTCGTTGCTGCGGAAAGGTAATTTTCCAGTCAGCATTTCATATAATGTGATGCCAAGGGAATAAAAGTCTGTGCGGTAGTCGAGGGTGCGGTTCATTCTCCCGGTTTGTTCGGGTGACATATAGGCTAAGGTGCCTTCGACTGAGTTGGGATTGTTAAATTGCGGATTTTCTTTGTTGAGTTTTGTAGCAATGCCGAAGTCGGTGAGTTTTACTTGTTTTGTTTGCGAGTTAATTATGATGTTGCTGGGTTTAATGTCTTTGTGAATAAGGTGCTGAAAATGCAGGTATTGTAAGGCTTTGACTATTTGGATGGTGATGTTTAAATTTGCTTGCAGGCTCAAGGTTTTTCTTTCCAACAGTTTGGCGAGGGATTCGCCGCCCAAGTCTTCTAAAACGATTCCTAATCGGTGGTCAAATGTTTCGATACTGATAGCTTTGACGATGTGTTCGCTGTCTAAATTTTGGCTGATTTGATATTCGTGTTTGAGCCTGGTAATGGCTTCAAGGGAGGGATATTCGGCTTTGAGAACTTTCAAAATTACTGGGGGCGCATCTGTCGGTATTTGTCCGCGATAGATTATTGTTTCTACCCCTTCGTGCAGAGTAGAAGTTATTTGGTATTTTGATAAAGTTAACATTACTTAAGTTATAAATTACAGGAGCCGAGCATCATTAGATTAACACTACTTAATCTTAATTTTGTGTGATTCAGATCATGTATTTTGCGATTTCCAAATCACACGGAATATACACTAACTAAAAATGTGGGCTTGGTCGTTGGTGTCAACAAACATCTTAAATGTAATCTCGGTCTGGTGTTTGAGTCCCGAATGCTTTCGCTGCACCGTTTTTATGGGAGATGGGAGCGATCGCACTGGGCCTATAACAGCAGAAGATGGGAGCGATCGCACTGGGCCTAAAACAGGCAATTGAACGGGTTCTCAATCGCTGACTACCGTAACTTCACAGATAGTAGCAATAGATTCCGGTTCAGGTAAAATACGCACGCGGGCGAATTTTAAACCGCTGACTCCTTGCAGTGATTCTACCATGCCGGTCTGAACTTTTGGCTCTACCCAACCTTCGCGAGACAAGTAGCGCAAGTATTGTTGGTACTCTTCCCATTCGTCTTCGGTTGAATAAACTACCGTTAACATTCCTGGCTGGGTAATTCGCTCTTGTGCGTCTTTGTCAACGGCTTTTTCGATCCGCTTTTTGACGAGTTCGTAGCGGATGTCGCGAGTGCCTTTGACATCAAACATTTTTTCGGTGTTTTCGTTGTGAAAAATGTCGATAGTGGTATTCTGCACTAAGACTAAATGTGCGAGTTCCATGTTAATTTGAGACTCGGCTTGCAGGCGAAAAACTGTGCGGCCGCAATCGCAAATAGCTCGCAGTTGTTCGTACCGCAAACTGTGTAGGTGAAACTGGCTGAATGTGGGGTCGATCGATTTTCCTACATAAATCATGTGATCGATGCCGTCGGTGCATTCGATGTCGCAGTAGTGGGGCAAAATTTGCTGCATTTTTTCTTGCCAGCGGGCCCAGGTTTCTTGGAGTTTGGTGCTGATTAGGTTCAGCATTTGGTCGTAGCGGTTGCGATCGCTGTAAACGCAGTTATGTTCGTTGTCACAGGCTGCTTGGTAAGCTTCAACGGCTGCCTGAACCTTGGGTCCGCACTGCACAAAATAGTCAAAATATACTTCTAAATGCTCGTTTAAATACTCGGCTGCTCGCACCTCCATATCGACTGTTACTTTTTGTTTTAAATGCTGGATGTAGTCGAGCAAGTCGAGCCGCAGTTGCTCGCCGAGGTGGGTAGTTTGTGTTTGGCAAACAGCATCAGCTATGACTAAACCTAAGCGAAATTGTTCGAGCAAATCAGTTTGAATGGCTCGGTTTCTTTCATCGCTAGAACCGCGAATGTCCGAAATTCCGTACAGCGGATGAACGTCAGCAAATACGATTGTTTCTGGAGGTAGTCCCCAACTTCGCCTTTCTGCTTCTTGGGCGAACCGCCACTCGACTGCGGGGTGGATGTTGTGAATGTGGGTAAACCGCTCCTGGATGGCTTGCCGCAGGGCTGCAATGAAGGCGGGAATGAGTTCTTGGGCGTGTTGAGCGTCAATGCCGTTGAAGTGGTTTGGCCGATCGCACAACAGCCCCACGACTCCCAAAATCCGCACCCCGCACCCCTCACGGGTGACGGATTTGACTACCAGGGGTACTAGCAGCATCGATCGAGTTCCCATTCTCCGCAAAGTTCGATCGCACTCAGTTTCGCACTCCCTACGCAAGTCTGGCACGTTCCAAACTTGATTTGCTGCTGTGGCCTTCAAAAAGTGAGAAGCTTCTAGGGAGTGCATTGAATAAAGAATCGGCTGCAAATTTTGGCCGTCTTTTGCAACTAATAGCTGTACCTGATCGCCGTCTGGTCGCAGCAACAAAGTGCCGTCAGCATTGAAGAGCGATCGCAAACACCGATCAATTTTCTCAAATTTGTCTGGCCGCAGCATCGAATCTTGATCGATCAATAACTGAGTCAGCCGCCGAATTTGCTCCTGCACCGTGACATCAAAACCTTCTAGCAGCAACAAACCTTCTACGCGGTAATTATCCAACTGCAATCGATCGGCTAAATTTTCCAGTTGATTCGGCTGCATCAGCCAAGCTTCCCGTTCTGCAACAGGCATTAATCTTAAAGAAACATCCCCAAATTCATCTATTTTTGAGTCAATTCGAGTAATTTTTAACTGTTCCGAACCCAGCCAAAATTCAATGAATCTCGCTTCTCGGTGTTTGGGGTTTTTTACACTCGCCGTGACAGGTTGGTCTAGCACCCGCAAACCGTCAATGTCAATTTGATAATATTGCTTAAATACCCAGTGCAAAAGGTGGCGACGGTACAATTGTTCTGCTGTTCTGCCGCCCCAATCCTCCAACAGTTCCAGCAGAGTGATGTCGGTTTCTGCAAACCCACCGTTGGTAAATTGAGTTGCCAAGGGCGTTTCCTCCCAACCGGCCAAGCGACAAAATGCCGCGTTAGCGTAACGCAGGGCAAAAGTTCCCGGTTGCATTACTGCGATTAAAACGTGGCGATCGCCGAGAAATTGAAACAATCGCTGTAAATCTTGTTTCCACGTTTTCAACGGTTCGATTTCAGAAGATTGACTGGGTACTTTGCCCGCCAAAGCTTCCAGTAGCTGTTCTATACTTGGTTCGCTGGGCAGATTGTTACTGTCTTGCTTTGTTGGAACGATATCTGTCGCTGCCGATTTTACAGAGTTGTTGTTTTGATGGGAAGACGATTTAGGAGTAGACATGAGTAAAACACCTGAAAGCAGTGGATTTTGCCAAAAAATGTCAGCGATCGGCGATTATGGCTTTGTAAAGAGCTTAAATCCTGTGTGTAAAGTTTGTGTGTGGGTATCGGAAACTGGGTTTTTTCTCGGACGATGGGCCCAGGGACTTTTACTTTTATTCACAAACAACCTCTCAGTCTCGACGTTATAGGTGATATTAACGTGTTTACCGCCTGGGGGGTAACACCCATTATAAGCGGTAGGCAGTAGCGGATAGTGTCACCAACTAATGCTATTTGACTCTGATGCGAGATCTATAGCAGGTTTGGGTTGAATGAAGCACAGCGCTGGTAATTGGGAATTGGGAATTGGGAATTGATAACTTATACGTTCGCGTAGGCGAAGTATTGGTAATTGTAGTTGACTATAGACCAGCAGGTTGCTTGTCATTAATTGAGGAAATAAAAGTTGCGACTAAAATCCAAACTTCCTTGCTATTTGGCAAGGGAATAATTAAAATGTATAATACAGCTAACAGGATTTTTAAAAGGACATAGTTATGGCTTTAACGGTTAACAATCTTATCAGCGATGTGGCGGGATTTCCTGTATTTGCTGGCGGCGGGCCACGTCTTTTGGCATTCGCTACACCCGATGAGATTAACGTAGGGAATGGAAATTTGTCGTCTTTTCCCTGGGGAGTTTGGGGACTTGATGGCAACGATACTATAGGAGGTTCATCGGATTCCAACGAACGTCTGTTAGGAAATAATGGCAATGATATTATCGCTGGTGGCGGCGGAAATGACATAATTTACGGCGGGAAAGAGGACGATCGCCTGGATGGAAATGATGGCAACGACGTAGTTAGGGGCGACGCCGGAAATGACCTTATCTTTGGAGGGTTCGGGAACGATATCCTGCGGGGAGGGCAAGGAGACGACGATTTAGACGGCAATGAGGGCAACGATTTCTTAGCAGGCGATCGGGGAGTTGACGTGCTCACCGGAGGCCTCGGTGCTGACATATTCGTGCTCAGAAGCAACGATGAAGCATTTGGTATAGATGGAGCAGATGTCGTTACCGATTTTAATTTTGACGAGGGCGATCGCATCGGTTTGACGGACGGTTTAACAGAACTAGACCTTTTCTTTGAAGACGACAATTTGATTGCTTACGATAATGATGGAATTATCAACGACATGGTGATTGAAAACATAATTACCGGACAGATTGTGGGGATAGTTTTAGACACGGACAACTTTGAACTTGTCGGTGCATTTGAACAGGCAAGTCCGTTTGCTTTGGCAGTTAACGGTTCTCAATTCCAGTTTTTGGCTTAGGTTATTTGTAGGAAATTAGACGGGCTATAGAGCGAGTTCCGGGTAGGGGACACGGCAATTTTGCGTCGGACACGGCACTGCCGTGTCCCTACAGATAGCGGAAAATCTATCTCTAAGCAACTGTACTTTGCAGAAGTATTAAAACAGTAATAGTGGTTTTTGCACAAGCACCAGTTTTGACTATATCTTCGCCATAAATTGCAAAATTAGCTGAATCTGTCACCGATTTAAATTGATCAAAAAATAAGCGGTGGCGGGTCGCGATTTATTATTACCAAACAAGGCCCGACTTACACGGTTTTGACAGCTAATCACGTTGTTGCCGCTCCGGATACCTATACGATTCGCACTTCTACAGGAAAAGACTATCAAGTAACCCGTAGTGTACTTTTGCAGACAGGCCAGAATGCTCCTGATTTAGCAGTCGTAACATTTAAGAGCACTAAATATTATCCAGTTGTAACTTTAGGCGATTCTGAACAAGCGACAGTTGGTACACCAATTTTTGTGTTTGGCTATCCAGGTTTTCCGGCTAGCATAACAAACCAAACTGAACGCAATTTTGAATTTTCATCAGGCTTTGATATGAATCGGGCGCTGAGCCTGTGCCACTTGTGCGTCAACAGTCGCTAGAGTAAAAGACAACATCCCATGGAGCAACAAACCTCTGCACCAATGGACTCGCTTCATAAAAATATCCTGCTAATACCTTAATAAACTAATATAAAGGATGAGCTGTGTAGGAAAAATCCTAACTTTAGACAGATGACAAATAGGACTTACGCACAGCCTTGGACGCACTGCAACCAAAGAAAGCGGGTTTTTTATGGAATATGCAGGCTGTAACGAAGTATTTTGGTAAAAAAAACCACTTTCTGGGTTCTCATGCGTTAGTCCTAATTGTACGAAATCTCAGGTATTATGAATGCCCTAAACTCCAGCTTGTTCCTAATCTAGGGATATTGCCGAAGTTTTAACACTGGCAGATGAGCTAGGTATACTGGAGGTCGATCGAATACCGATCGAGTTCCAAACGATATCATCAATGATAATGAAGAATAATAAAAATTATAAAAATAGCGAGGAATTAGGTAAATCACAGCCTAAATATCTCATACTAATCGGTTATTTGTTAGCATTAGTTGCTACTTTAATATGGGCTGGTAACTTCATTGTTGCCAGAGCTTTTAATCAAGATATTCTACCTGTAGGACTAGCCTTTTTGCGATGGACGATAGCTGTTGTAACTCTGACACCATTCGCCATTAAAACGACAGTCGCCGACTGGAAATTGGTACAAAAACATCTGCTATACTTGGCTGTATCGGGTTTTTTAGGCGTGACTGCTTTTAACACATTAATCTATATTGCAGGTCACACAACACAGGCCACAAACTTGTCATTAATCGCTGCTTCTTCCCCTATTTTTATCGTACTAATGTCTAGAATTTTTTATGGAGAAATTATTTTTTTGACGCGGTTCGCGGGAATTGCGATCACCGTCAGCGGTGTTATACTTTTGCTCGCAGGAGGTTCTTTAGAAAAATTACTCAATATTTCTTTCGCCATTGGCGATATTTATATGCTATTGGCGGCCATAATCTTCGCTGGCTACACCATGTTAGTCAAACGCAAGCCATCGACCATGCACATCACAACCTTTAGCTTATGTACTTTTAGTTTAGGGCTATTATTTTTAGTACCCTTATATGCCCTTGAATGTTGGATTTATCATCCTGTTGTCTTTAATCCAGCCATCGTGAGGGCATTGCTCTACGTTGGAGTGCTTTCTTCAGTAGTGGCTTATCTCGCATGGAATCAGGCGATCGCCCTAATTGGCCCTTCCCGCACAGCTTTAATTTACTACATGATTCCAGTCTTTAGCGGTCTTGGTGCGTGGCTTATCCTCAATGAACCGATCGCCTTAGTTCATCTCTTTAGTACGTTGTTAATCATCGCAGGCATTATTATCACTAATAGACAGTAACTATATAACAAAAGATCCCAACTCATAGCGCGTTAATCCGCGAGCATCAGCGGTTAAAAAATAAAAACATCCAACTTTTCCCAAAACTTGCATCCAAACAGCCCCATTTAGCCCTAAAATAAAAAAGACTGACTAGCCAACAATGCCCTATGTTTGAAGCCCTTGCCGATCGACTCGAATCCACCTGGAAAAAACTGCGCGGACAGAATAAAATCTCCGAGTCTAACATCCAAGACGCCCTCAAAGAAGTCCGTCGCGCCCTCCTGGAAGCCGATGTCAACCTCCAAGTCGTCAAAAACTTCATCGGAGAGGTAGCAGCCAAAGCACAAGGAGCAGAAGTAGTTTCAGGCGTCCGTCCCGACCAACAATTCATCAAAATCGTTCACGACGAACTCGTGCGCGTCATGGGGGAAACCAACGTACCCCTCGCCACCGCCGAATCCGGGCCCACAGTGATCCTGATGGCCGGTTTGCAAGGAACCGGGAAAACCACAGCTACCGCCAAACTAGCACTGCACCTCCGCAAACAAAATCGTACCGCACTGCTAGTCGCAACCGACATTTATCGACCAGCCGCGATCGACCAATTGCTGACCCTCGGCAAACAAATCGACGTACCCGTATTTGAATTAGGCAAAGACATTGACCCCGTAGAAATTGCCCGCCAAGGCATCGAACACGGCAAACAAATTGGCATTGATACCATCATCGTCGATACCGCAGGCCGCCTGCAAATCGACCAAGACATGATGGCAGAATTGGGCCGCATCAAACAAACAGTACAACCCCACGAAACACTGTTAGTTGTTGATGCCATGACCGGCCAAGAAGCAGCCAATTTAACCCGCACTTTTCATGAACAAATCGGCATTACCGGCGCAATCTTAACCAAATTAGACGGCGACAGCCGCGGCGGTGCAGCCTTGTCAGTGCGGCAAATATCCGGCGCGCCGATTAAATTTGTCGGAGTTGGCGAAAAAGTGGAAGCATTGCAACCATTTTATCCCGATCGCATGGCATCGAGAATACTAGGCATGGGCGATGTCTTGACCCTCGTAGAAAAAGCGCAAGAAGAATTCGACATCGCCGATGCCGAAAAAATGCAAGAGAAAATGCTCACGGCAAAGTTTGACTTTACCGACTTTCTCAAACAAACCAGACTGTTAAAAAATATGGGTTCCCTCGGCGGCATCATGAAAATGATTCCGGGGATGAACAAACTCTCAGACGAACAAATGCGGCAGGGAGAAGTGCAGCTAAAACGCACCGAAGCCATGATCAATTCGATGACAGTTGAAGAACGCCGCAATCCCGAACTTTTAGCAAGTTCTCCATCCCGCCGCCGCCGCATCGGCAAAGGCGCAGGCTACGCTGAAAACGACGTAACTAAGCTGGTGAGCGATTTCCAGAAAATGCGTACAATGATGCAGCAAATGAGTCAAGGCAACTTTACAGGAATGGGAGGATTGCCGGGAATGCCCGGAATGCCCGGAATGGGTGGCCCCGGAATGCAGCCCGGTTCCCGTGGCTATATGGGTGCCCAGCAGAAGAAGAAAAAGAAAAAAGATAAGCCAAAAAAAGGTTTCGGACAGTTGTAAAAAGTGGTGGCTGGTTTCACTAAATAATTGGCTACCACCGATAATCTCGTAAACCAGCCCCCGTCCCAATATTCCTTTATTACTATTGGTCGAAAATGTAATAACTATTAAACTTTAACTCTTTTCTTGTTGCCACTTTATACGTGAAAAAGCCTGTAATTAGGGCTTGCTGAAAAAAGGGAAAAAAGTGAGGGGGATTGGATGGGCGAGCAGTAGGTGGGTGGTAAGCGTGCAGGAAAAACCGGTAAAATAGTTCAAAACCCGTGCATTATCGTTGGCTCCCGTCTACCGAAAAGTTGAACCCACCCCAAGCTCAGCCCAAGACTTTAAGCTGCTCTTGGAAGGAAAGTTGGCAGCGACTAATCGTTGGGTGCAGCTAGCCGAACTAATACCGTGGTCGTAATTTGAATCAGAAGATGCCCAAAATTTCGTGGCAGAAGTGGGACCTCCCGCTCTCATCATTTCGGCTGGCGTTATACCACTTTCCTAAAGTTTTGCTACAGATAATGCATCTAAAATGAATTGCCATCCCGTCAAAGAAGCAATGACTTCATTCGTCAACTTGTTTAACTCTTTTTGCACCGCTGCTCTCAACTCCTCTATGTGTTCAAATCTCAACCATTTTAATTGTTCTTTGTTTTATATCTCACTGCCATGTTTCTAAATACTCGTTAATTTATTTTTTTTTAGATTCTACCAATTTGGGGTCTCCTTTAGGATTCTTCTTTTGGGACTTTTTCCAACTAATTTGAGCTGATTCAAATAAAGAATAGTAACTTTGTTGTGATTGATAAATTACTCCATATTTCTCTTCTATATAGATAGCTAATTCTGCCAAATCCCACATTTGTCTCTGACTTAACCAGAGAATTATTTCGGCTTTTTCTGATTTACTTAAATAGCCATCCTTCCCTTTTTACCCCATTTTCAGCCCTTTCACTCCCCAAATTAAAAATTTATTATTCCATTTATTAATAAATCCCAAGGAAACGTTTAACTGTTTAATAATTTGACGAGAACATATCCCTGACAAACTCCATTTAACTACCAATGCTCGTTTAATTTCTCGATGATATGAAGTTGATTCAATAAAATCATCTAACTCTAAGTCTTGCTTTTTGCGATCGAGTACCTGGCTATCCATTTGGGCAATTCTCTGTTTATTATGCTTTTTATATTTGATCACATGGGTGTTCACAAATAAATTAGGATTGCTATAGTATTCCTCCTACCCAGTTAATAATTTTATCTATTATCTTGAATCAGAAGTGTTGAACGCTTATTGATAGGATTCTGAAAATAGACATACGAATCCTATAAAATGCTGATTTTAGCAATTGAAAACAAGTTCCTTAAACCAGTGAATATAGCTGATTTTCTCACACATAAAAGCCTGTAAATATCGTAATTTGTCTAAGAGTTTATTTCCAATTTTATCAGGAAGTTCAACTAACTGAAGCAACAAATAACAAATCAAACAGGCATAGATTTGTATCTTGATTCCATTAGTATTTTTAGTAATTAAACGAGCCAATTTTAAATGCATTTTTAAGAATTTCCACAGCAATTCAATCTGCCATCGTCTGCGATAAATTTCTCCAATTTCTTCATTGGTGTATGCTAATTCTCCTGATTTAGGTAAATTAGTGACAAACCTAAATTCAGTTCGTGTTTCTAAATCTGAAAAAGTCACTAATCTTACTTGAACTTTTCGTTGGTCACTCCACACTTCATAAGTTCCATCCTCCTTCATCTTGATAGTAGAATTATTTTTAATTCGTAGTACAAAATATTGATTTTCTTGTTTCATTAATGCTTGAACGCGTTCAGAGCTAGAAAAACCTCTATCCATTACAGCGACTCCATTTTGAGGTGTGGCTGCTATAGTTTCATCTCCATGCTCACTGTCATGACCTTGGCCAAAATGAATGTGTACTCCATCAATTATTCCCCGTTCATTGTCCGTTCCAGCAAATAATTTTACTTGATGGTATTCCTGTTGCCATAGTAATTTACTTGTCAAGGTAACTATCGTTGAATCTAAAGGGAATAAGCTGAGACAATCTTTGTTAATTAATTGACGTTTTATATCGGCTTGTAATCTTTCAAATATTTTTACAAAAACATCAATATCTCTATGCTTACTAGCCTTGGAAAAAGTTGATATATCTAGGGAAATATCTCGACTGTTTAAACGGTAAAATAGGGAACGCATAGTATCCAGACTTTGGTCAAAACTAAACCCTAGCCAGCAGGAGACAAATGTGAAGCTATCTAAAACTGGATAATCATCTTTGGGTAAATGGGCGAGATACCGTTTGACAATTTTGGGGAAGTTAGAAAATAGCATTTCAGTTAATTATTAATAATTTATAACTCTGCAATTATACATTGTTGGGCCAATTTTAGCAATCTTTTCCTATCATTCAACACTTCTGATCTTGAATAAATCTTTCGGTTCATATCGCTTTCTCAATAAAAAGCGATTTACACCCTGAATGTGAAACGTCTCCCAATATTTCTGATAACCTGCTACAACCTCCCAACTTTGGCTCTGACAGTAAAAATAAGGTGTATAGGTCTAGATTGCATTGCGCTATGGATGATTTAGTGATTTCTCTGATTGTTCGATACCTAGAAAGTAGAGAACCTATATTTATCAATTCAGTATTTTGTTATTCTGTCAATGCGTAACTCCTAGAAATAAGCTGGATTTGGTATTAGTCCCTATTATCGCAATTGTCGATCGACTTACAACCAACTGGATAAACAGATTTGTAAGTAGTCGATCGCTTGCCAAACAAAGTATAGCGGTTATCGCGGACTTGTTCGTACACACGATCGCCCATCCCCTTCATCCCCGGCATTGCCCGGTAAGCCGCCACAAACACCTCCCCAGCAGGAAGTATCCGCCCGATTTCCTCCGCCGCATCGCTGCCCTGCCAGCGCCGTTCCGGGGTGTTGCCATCTATCAAAATCATCCCCATTTCGCAGTCTTGAGACGTAATCCCAAAGCGATTTAATTGCTCTAAATCTTGCATGGGAATATACTCAAACCGCTGCCCTTGGTCTAAGGTTTCTAGTAACTGTACCAAGGTAACGCACAGATTGCAATTGCCGTCGTAAATTACGTTGTAATTCATTTGATAACTTCCTAAATGGGGGATGAATTATTGCAGGAATTGCACCTTACTTACTAGCTGTAGGGTGCGTAGGGGCGCACCTACCTAACTAACTATTTTTTTTACAGGAATCTCGATCGCAAATTCCGTGCCTTGACCCGGTGCAGAATCGCACTTAAGCAGCCCGCCGTGTTTTTCCACCACAATTTGATAGCTGATAGACAGCCCCAAACCAGTACCTTTACCAGGTTCTTTCGTAGTAAAAAACGGATCGAACAGCCTTTTGTGAACATCTATCGGAATCCCCGGCCCGTTGTCAGCAATCCGAATCACAATATGAGAAGGATGCCGCCTTGAATCATCAGAAACAGCAGACTCTGCCTGCATCAAAGCATCCTGTTCATATTTTACATCCGTACAAATCCGCAGCGTCGGCGAAGGACAATAAGGAATAGGCGCCAGTTGTCCCTCTGCCCAGTGTCCAGTCTCCATTGCCTCTTCCAAAGCATCAATTGCATTCCCAATAATATTCATAAAAACCTGATTCAACTGTCCTGCATAACACTGTACGCGGGGCAAATTGCCGAACTCTTTGAGGAGCACAATTTTAGGACGCCCTGCCGTTTCTTTCAACCTGTGCTGCAAAATCAACAAAGTGCTTTCAATCCCTTCGTGAATATCCACCTGCTTTTGTTCGGCTTCATCTAATCGCGAAAAATTCTTTAAGGACAGCACAATTTGGCGAATTCGCTCGGCTCCCATTTTCATAGAATTCAACAGGTTAGGCAAATCTTTGAGCAGAAAATTTAAATCTACATCATCTATCTCTTGTTGAATTGCCGGTGTTGGGTTCGGGTATTCCTGCTGGTAAAGTTGCAGCATTTTTAGCAAGTCTTTAAAGTAATCGTCAGCGTGCATGACGTTGCCGTAAATAAAGCTAACTGGATTGTTTATTTCGTGAGCTACGCCAGCGACTAATTGCCCCAAACTTACCATTTTTTCATTTTGAACCATCATGCTTTGAGTTTTATGCACGTCCCGTAGGGCTTTTGCCAATTCTAGATTTTTAGCCCTCAATTGACTTTCGGAAAGCTGCACCGCTTCTTCGGCGTGTTTGCGCTTGGTAATATCTTTGCGAATTGCTACATATTGATGAGGTTCTCCGCTGGTATTTAAGCAAGGTACAATCGTAGTATCCAACCAGAATAATGTACCGTCTTTAGCTTGATTTTTCATTTCTCCCCGCCAAACCTTTCCCTGGCGGATGGTTGACCAAAGCTGCTTAAAAAAATCGGCTGGGTGATAACCCGAATTAACAAGTCTGTGGGTTTTGCCGATCAATTCTTCTCGGGAATATTTAAATAGTTCGCAAAATTGATCGTTGACATAGGTAATGGAGCCAAATTCGTCGGTATTAGAGACAATCGCCGATTGATCCAAAGCAAATTTTTCAAATTCCAACTCTTTGAGAGTTTGGCGCAATTCTGCTTCGGCTTGTTTGCGATCGCTAATATCGGTAATCATTCGTAAAACCCCGGAAAATTCGCCCTCAGCGTCGAACATCGGCGTCGCCGACACAATCGCCCACAAGTGAGATCCGTCTTTGCGAGTAAACTTAAAATCGTGGCGTTCGCGAATGCCTTCCCGCCTGCGCTGGACGTAACTTTCTGCTATTTCCCTAGATTCGCAGTCCATAAACTCAAATAGCGATCGCCCCAGCATTTCCTCCACAGTATACCCCAGCATTTCGGCCATCCGAGAGTTAGCAAAAGTCGTGATACTTTCGCTGTCAAACATCCAAACGCCCTCCGAAGCCGTCTCGACAATGCAGCGGTAATAACTCTCGCTTTCCCTGACGGTTGCCTCTGCTTGCTTGCGATCCGTAATATCAGTTTGCACCGCAATAAAACCTTCGAGTTCACCATTTTCTTGATAAATGGGGGCGATTGAAAGCGCCACCCAATAACCCCTTCCATTCTTTTTGTAATTGTAGATTTCCTGATTAAACGGCACCCCCGCAGACAAAGCCGATCGCAGTTGAGCAATAGTTAGCGGGTCTGTTTCAGGGCCTTGCAGTACATCACCTGGTTTTTTTCCCTGCATTTCTGCCAGCACATAACCACTAATGCGAGTAAATCCTTCATTCACCCATTCAATGCAGCCTTGAGCATCAGTAATAATCACACCATTTTGCGTTTTTTGAGCCACAATGGCTAAGCGCGACAATTCGGTTTCATTTTTTTTTCTTTCCGTAATATCTTCAGCAATACCCAGAATGTACTTAGGCGCGCCTGAATCGTCAAACAAAGGAACTTTTTTTGTGTGCAAAATCCGCTTTCCCCCGCGCGGAAGTTCGATAGTTTGTTCGGGCAAATCGACGCCTTTTCTCGTTGCCAGCACTTCTAAATCTTGTGCTTGCAAGTAATTGGCATGATCTGGCTCCAACAAGTCAGCAGCATTGTTTAAGAGCACTTCATCCCTGGAATAGCCAAACAATTCTTCGCTAGCAGTATTCCAATAAATAAATTTTTGCTCTACAGCATCTTTAATAAAGACACTAATCGGTAGATTTTGCAGTACCGCATTGAGAAAATCTTGAGTGTTTCGCAGTTTTTCCTCAGCTCGCTTTCGTTCAGTAATATCCAAAATCACTCCGTCGAGATAAACAACCCGACACAGAGAATTTGCGATCGGCGAAATCGGCGAAACCTGCGAAACCACAGCCGACAAAAAGCCCTCAATTTCCCCTTGTGCCTCTTGTCTTCCTCTCGCCTCGTCCGCCTCGCAGCAAACAGCTTTGCCTTTTTCGTAAACCCAGCTAATGCCGCCGTCAGCCCGGACAATCCGGTATTCAAGGATGTACGGAGTTCGGGTTTCTACACTTTTTTTGACAACAGCATCCACATTTTTGCGGTCTAGAGGATGGATAATGCTTGCCAAGGAACGGACGCGATCGTTGATAAAATCAGAAGAGGGATAGCCTGATATTTCTTGAACAGCCTCGCTCAAAAACGCCGTTGTCCGTGTTAATTCCCCGGCGTCCGTATACTCGCAGGTACAGCGGTAGACAGCACCGGGAATATTAGCTACTAAATTTTTATATTTTTCTTCGCTTTTTAACAAAGATGAGCCGTCTTCGTTATTGTGATCGTCGTTCTTAAATTTAGAAGAATTGGAAGAAATTTGCATGGTTTTTTTTCACTTGTAAGTGCGAGGGCAAGTGTGAGAGTAGATGACCCTATAAAAAGTGAATTTAATTTGCGTAACAATTCGTTATAAACTAATATAGTACAAAATTAGTTCTGCGAACATTCAGAAAACTTGAGGGTGGCTAATAGGTAGAGCTAATCAAGGCTAGAGATGTAGAAAACACTTCGCCAACGAATTTTCTAACGAATTTAAAGGATTTAACTGAGATGTTCCACCATTCTCCATAAGCCTTTTAGGAGCGGGCTAGAAGGGCCCACCGCACAAGAAATTCATTCTTTGTGGAACAGGCCCGAAAGCCTGTTAAGTGAGAATGGTGCAAGATGTGAGTTTAACGGACTTAAGGAATGGATGTTGAGGATCGAGGGAAAGAGCGAAGATTTTCCCACTTTCCCACTCTCCAACTCTCCCACTCCCCCACTCTCCCCCTTCCCCACTCCCTCACTCTCGTTAGAATAAGATAAGTTTCCTTGCTACCGATCGCCCCTCAAACAAAACACCATGACTCAACAACAACCCCGGATTTGTATTCTCGGCGGAGGCTTCGGCGGACTCTACACAGCCCTGCGCTTGAGTCAGTTACCCTTCTCCAAAACCGAAAAACCCGAAATTGTCCTAGTTGACCGCCGCGATCGATTTTTGTTCGTTCCCCTGCTGTACGAACTCCTGACCGGCGAACTGCAAACCTGGGAAATTGCCCCCCCGTTTGCCGAACTCTTGGAAAACACAGGCGTGCGCTTTTGTCAAGGCACTGTCTCCGGCATCGATGTGGAGGAAAAGCGAGTGCAGTTGCACGACGGGCCAGAAATTCCGTGCGATCGCCTGGTTTTAGCTTTAGGCGGCAAAACCCCTCTAGATATGGTTAAGGGTGCGGTTGAATATGCTTACTCATTTCGCACTCTCGATGACGCCTACCGCTTAGAAGAAAGACTGCGGTTTTTAGAAGCCAGCAACAACGACAAAATTCGGGTGGCGATCGTCGGCGCCGGTTATTCAGGAGTAGAATTAGCTTGTAAATTAGCCGATCGACTCGGAGAAAAAGGTCGCGTGCGGTTAGTTGAGCAAAGCGACATGATTCTGCGGACATCACCGGAGTTTAACCGCGAAGCCGCCAGCCAAGCTTTAGAAAAACGGAAAGTGTGGATCGACTTAGAAACAGAAGTAGAGGCGATCGAAGCGGACACAATATCCTTACTTTACAAAGGACAATTAGATGTTCTCCCCGTAGACATAGTGCTGTGGACAGTAGGAACTCAAGTTAGTCAAGCAGTACGATCTCTACCCCTCAAACAAAACCAGCGCGGTCAATTAATCGTCAATCCGCAGATGCAAATTATCGACCATCCAGATATATTTGCCTTGGGAGACTTAGCTGAATGTTACGATGCAACGGGTCAAAAAGTCCCCGGAACAGCCCAAACAGCCTTCCAGCAAGCTGACTACACCGCCTGGAACATTTGGGCCTCCCTCACCGGCCGCCCATTACTTCCTTTCCGCTATCAGCCGCTAGGAGAAATGATGACATTAGGAATTGACAACGCCACCCTAGCCGGTTTAGGAATTAAACTCGACGGACAACTAGCCCACATTGCTCGCCGCTTAGCTTATCTCTATCGGATGCCAACATTTGAGCATCAGCTAAAAGTTGGTTTTAATTGGATTAGCAAGCCGATTCAAGAGTTGCTTAAAAGCTAATCAATGCTTCTTCAAATAGATACAGCAGATTCTACGTTTATGAAGTACACCCCCGATCGATCGATACCCGTAGGGGCACTCCAAGAGTCCAAAGCCTGTCAATTTAAGGCTGTTTCCCTCAGTCCGTCAGTCCGGCAGGGGTTTCAACCCCTGCCTCAAAGCTGAAGTCCTCTAAAAGAGGACTAATAGACATCTCCTAATAAAATTTGGGAAGCCTTGCCGTATTTGGACAAAAACATCATTTTGGGAGATGTCTAATGAATTATTCAGTCCTCTTTTAGAGGACTTTAGCTATAAGCCCCGTGGAATTCATTCCCTGGCGGACTGGCGGACTGGCGGGCGAGTGCATCAGCTAGAGAATCTTAGCCCAAATAAAAAATGCAAAATTTAACATTTCAACACCAAAAAACAGAAGTTCCGCCCCTAATTCAGCGGGAAATTCTGTTCGGAAACCCAGAAAAAACTAGCCCCAAACTTTCACCCGACGGCAAGTATCTCGCCTACATTGCACCCGATGAACAGAACGTTTTGCAAGTGCAATTGCGTACCGTCGGTCAAGCAGACGATCGCCAACTAACAGCCGATAAAAAACGCGGCATCCGCATCTTTTTCTGGACTTACAGTGGCGAAGAACTCATTTATCAGCAAGATATTGATGGTGATGAACAATGGCATTTATTCTCAGTCAATATCCAGTCAAATCAGGTTCGCGACTTGACACCATTCCAAGGTGTTCGAGCTCATCGGATCGCCCTTGACCGCAACTTCCCTAATGAAATTTTAGTGGAAATGAACATCAGCGATCGGCGCAAACACGATCTTTACCGCATCAATCTGCAAAACGGTGCAGTTGAACTCGACACCGACAACCCAGGTAACATCGTCAATTGGGCTGCTGACGCCCACTTTCAAGTGCGGGCGGCCACAGCCACAACTGCCGACGGCGGTAAAGAATTGCTATGGAGGGAAACTGCGGACAAGTCTTGGGAAAGCCTGCGAAGCTGGGGTCCCGACGACGAAGGCGCTGCCGTCATGTTCTCAGAAAACGGCAAAATTCTCTACATCCGAGGCGATCACGATGCTAACGCCGAACGTTTGATCGCATTCGATTTGGAAACCAAGCAAGAAAGTTTGATCGCCTCTGATCCAGAATACGATGTCGGCGATATTTTGATACACCCGACCAACCGAGAGATTCAAGCAGTTTCCTTCTACAAAGACAAGCAAGAGTGGCAAATTTTAGATCAAAGCATAGCAGAGGATTTTGAGAATCTCGGCAAATTCCGTCCCGGCGAATTCTCCATCACCAGTCGCAACCTCGCCGACACTACTTGGCTAATTGCTTACAGGACAGACGACGGCCCAGTCTACTACTATACCTACGATCGCGCTTCCAAAACTTTCACCTTTCTGTTCAGCAACCAACCCAAACTCGAAGGGCTACAACTATCATCAATGGAACCCATTTCTTACACCGCAAGAGATGGTTTAACCATTCACGGCTACCTGACAAAACCCGTTGGTGTCTCAACGCCCGTACCGACAGTCTTGCTGGTTCACGGCGGCCCCTGGGCACGCGATACCTGGGGTTACAATCCACAAGCCCAATGGCTGGCAAACCGAGGTTACGGCGTTTTGCAAATCAATTTTCGCGGTTCCACCGGTTACGGCAAAGCCTTCCTCAATGCCGGCAATCGCGAATGGGCGGCTAAGATGCACGACGACTTGCTAGATGGTGTAAATTGGCTGGTAAAAACAGGAATTGCCCAACAGGATAAAATTGCGATTATGGGCGGTTCCTACGGTGGTTATGCTGCCTTAGTGGGATTGACTTTTAGTCCCGATGTTTTTGCCTGCGCCGTCGATATTGTCGGGCCAAGCAATTTGATTACGCTGCTGCAAACAATTCCCCCTTACTGGGAACCGAGAAAAGCAAGTCTGTATCACCGCGTGGGCAATTTGGAAACAGAACCAGACTTTTTGAAATCGATCTCGCCTTTATCTTTTGTCGATCGCATTCAGAAACCTTTACTCATCGCCCAAGGCGCTAACGACCCGCGAGTTAAATTAGCAGAAAGCGAGCAAATTGTCAATGCCATGAAGCAAGCCGGCAAACCTGTAGAATACGTGCTTTATACAGATGAAGGACACGGATTTGCGCGGCCAGAAAATCGGCTGCACTTTTTTGCGATCGCCGAAGAATTCCTAGCCAAATATTTAGGAGGCAGATTTGAACCTGCAGGCAACCTTGCCAATCATTCTGGTGTGGTGAATCCGCAAACAACTAATTAGAAGGAAGAAGGAAAAAGGAAGAAGAAAGAAGGAATTATTCAAATCTCTTTTCTCTTCTCTTCTCTTCTCTTCCTCTGTGTTCTCTGTGTCCTCTGTGGTTAAATCATTCCGATGCAACCGGATGTGCGATAAGTCCTCTTTCCTCTTCCCTTTTTCTTCTCAAATGACCAAAATTATTTTTCTAGATGCCGCAGGTACACTATTTGATGTTCGCGGTAGCGTCGGCGAGGTATACGGACAAATAGCCCAGAGGTTTGGAGTAACAGTTAAGAGTGAAGAGTTAAATGCAGCATTTTTCCAAAGCTTCGCCTCAGCAAGTCCGATGGCATTTCCAGGGATAGAAGCGGCAAAAATTCCCCAATTAGAATTTGAGTGGTGGCACACAGTTTCCGCAAAAGCATTCCAAATAGCAGGCATTTTCCACCAATTTTCAGACTTTTCCACATTCTTTGTGGAACTCTACGCTCATTTTGCCACCGCCGAACCTTGGTTCGTCTATCCCGACGTATTGCCAGCATTAAATAAATGGCAGCAACAAGGAATTGAATTGGCAGTAGTATCCAATTTCGACTCCCGAATTTATCCAGTATTAAAAGCACTAAATTTATCCGAATATTTCACATCAGTGACAATTTCCACCGAAGTGGGTGCAGCAAAACCCGATTCTCAAATTTTTACCGCAGCTTTGCAAAAGCACAACTGCATTGCCGAGAATGTGTTGCATATCGGCGACAGCTTAAAAGCAGATTATTGTGGTGCTAAGAATGCCGGATTAAATGCAATTTGGTTGAATCGCCAACAGGAAAAAATAGATTCAGGAAAGTTGAATTTAACTGATTCCCAACAAGTAGAAGAGTTTCCTAGTCTGGATTTTATATAAGTCAGTCCTAGACATACTCCCACAAAAAACCCGGTTTTGCATGAGTCCCGATGCGTCTAGGACTATAAATATGAATTTTATGAGGTTAAGGTTATGATTTTTATGAATTGACTTAGAGAGCCGTTTATTGAATAATATGAGTAATTTAACCGCAGAGAGCGCAGAGGGCGCTGAGTTTGAGAAGAGAGAGACGATCGCTATATTTAACTTTCTAGTGGGAAAGAACATTACAGATACTAATCGTGAACTCTATGGAACCTCGACTCACTCAAACTCAATTAGCACAGGTAGTCGCTGAAATTGACAAGTTATCGCAGCAGCGCGAGTTAGAATTGGCCCCCGATCAGGTAAGAGAAATTTTACGAGAGTTGAATCTTCCTGATGAGCTTTTAGAAGATGCGATCGCCCAAATGCGCCGCCGCGAAGTCCTAGAAAAACAGCAGCGACGCAACCGTTGGATCGCGATCGCCTCGACAGCCGTTGTCATCTCTGCGATCGGTATAGGGGTGCTGTTCGGGCAAAATCAGCAGCAGCAAACTGCTCAAATTGTCGCAGGAGAAGACCGAATTGCCCTATCTCAAAAGGGCGGTGACAGCCTTACTCAAGTCAACAGTCAAATCAACCCCCGCATCTACTACCAGGTGACGTTGCAAAATGCCCCGATCGGTCGTGAGTTGTCTTTACAATGCGACTGGATTAATTCTAGCGGTCAAACTGTGCATCAGGGCAGGTATCAAACTCGCACGATCGATACTGCGGTTTGGAATACCTACTGCTTTTACGATCTCGGATCTGCTGCCGCCCCAGGCAAATGGGAAGTGCGGATGTCCCTGGATGGGCGCGTCATCAGCAGTGAACCTTTCACGGTGAAATAGATGGGTGCGATCGACAAACCTTCACATTTTATCGGCTATTGGGGACTGGACGATTCCCTACGGGATAGCTTCGCTTCACGCACAAAAACGCTCAGCCGTTTAGCCCCAGATTACTGCATTCGGCAGGGCAAATTATCCGAGTGGGCGATCGCCTCTGCATCTGTACTCACGGCTGACACAGTGACGCTGAATGCTTGCGGGCGATTTGGGCCAACCGATTTACCGGGAGATGCTTGGGCGGTGGTAGAAGCGGAACAGCTACGGCTGGGGCGCGATCCGTTTGGGCGAGTGCCACTTTACTGGATGCAGTTGGGAGAAACGATTTGGTTTTCGACGCGGATGCAATTGCTGCTACCGCTGATTGCTTCCCCTCAAATTAGCCCGATCGCCCTCCACAGTTATGCTTGCTTTTCCTACGTGCCCGCGCCGTTAACTCCGATCGAGCAAATTGCATCCGTAGCAGCCGGAAGCGAGATGATTTGGGAAATAGCCGATGTTAACGATCGGCCGAAAGTGAGATCGCTGCAATCGGCTTGGCAAGAAGCGCCCCAATTACTGCGCCGTGAGGATGAGGCGATCGCACAATTGCAAGGGCTGTTGCAACAGGCGATCGATCGACAAGTGGCTGATTTGCCGATCGACGAACCCGTGGGCGTTTTGCTATCAGGCGGAATTGATTCCTCGCTGGTGACGGCGCTGCTAGTGAAAGCGGGGTTGCAAGTGCGCGCCTATGCCCTCGATTTTGGTGTCGAAGCTTATTCCGAACTGCCCTACGCCCAACAGGTGGCGGACTTTTTCGGGATTCCGCTGATCCGAGTGGCGGCGACGGGCGATGCAGTTTTGCGCGCGATCGGGCCAACCGCCAAAGCCCTCGATTTACCCTATGGAGATGGCACGACGGCTGCACTGTTTTTGCTCAAACAGGCGGCGGCGCAAGACGTGCGAGTTGTATTCAATGGCGAGAATGGCGATCAGCTATTTGCTGGATGGACAAACAAGCCTTTGATTGCACACGGAGTTTACACAGCAGAACATCCCGCCGGAGGAGAAACTTTTGAACAGCAGTATTTGCGGACGTTTCAGAGATTTTATGGTTATGAAAAACAGATTTTTTCGCCAGAAATGCTCGATCGCATCCAGTCTCACGATTTGAGCGTTTACCTGCAAGACGCGATCGATCCCAAAACCTGTCCTTCCCTGCTAGCGAGGCTGCGGCGCGCTTCGCTGATGCTCAAAGGTGCCCAAAATATTCAGCCGAGGGCAACGGCATTGGGGTTTGCTTGCGGTTTGTGGGTGCGATCGCCCTTTTGCGACCCCGACCTCACAGCGTGGACGTTTCAACTCCCTGGCGAGCTGCTGCTGCAAGGTGCGTGCGAAAAATACATCCTCAAAAAAGCCTCTGAACGCTGGCTGCCGCCGGAAATTGTCTGGCGGGAAAAGCGCGGGATGGGTGTGCCGCTGAAGGTTTGGTATTACCGGGAGTTTTGGGCTGCGATCGGCGATCGGCTGAATCCGAATCTGTTGCGATCGCAAAATTGCTGGCAGCCCGATTTGGCCGACGCGATGTTATCGGGACAACTCGGAGTTGCGATGCGCGATCGCTATATTGGCAATAATCTCTGGCTGCTGCTGATGTGGCAGGCATGGCGAACCGAGGTTTTAGGCGAAATTCCGGTTAAGCGATCGCTGGATCATGTGTTTTGGTTGCCACCGGCGATCGGACAACGCATTTGGAAATATCGAAGACAGTTGACAGTTGACAGTTGACAGTTGACAGTTGATTTTACAATCTTCCCTGTTCCAAACATCCGTTAAATCCGTTACAAAATCCGTTGTCAAACATCCGTTACATCCGTTAAATAATCCGTTGCCGAACTTCTTCTATATGACTGAATCTTTGCTACAGAATGAAACCAAAATACATTCGCCGCCGTTCTCGGAAGCATTAGCCAAGCGACTTTTGTCAACTTATGGTTCGCCTTTATATGTGTATCAGGCCGAGATCCTCAATCAGACTCTTGAGCACATTACGCGATCGATCGACTATCCGCACGTTCAGTTTCATTTTGCTACTGTCACCAACGGCAATATTGCTCTTTTGAAATTGATTCAGCAGGCTGGTTGGGGGCTACACGCGAATACACCGGGGGATGTGTTTTTGGGACTGAAAGCGGGTTTTACGAGCGATCGCATTGTCTACACCGGCAGTAACCTCAACAGGGCGGATATTCAGCAATTGATTGAATGGAAGATCGATCGATTCAATTTCGATAGTCTGTCGCAACTCCAGGATTTTTGCGAATATTCGCGCAGTCAACCGCGATCGATCCCTGCCGAAATCGGACTGCGCCTCAACTCACCGGAATTGACGGGAGACAGTCGGATTGGAGTGCGTCCCGCCGAATTCGAGAAAGCCAACGAAATCGCGCAGCAGCAGGGGTTGAGGATTACCGGATTGCATTTTTATCGGGGGACAGGAACGAATGCCACGAGTGCTTTTACCCAGGCGATCGATCGGCTAATTGCGATCGCCCAACAGTTACCCGATTGGAAAACCCTCGATTTTGGCGGTGGTTTTGGCTATCCCTATCGAGGCGGTGCAGTGTTTGACTGGCGGGAGTTTGGTGCGACGATTACTGAACGATTGAGTGCGCTATCTCGCCCGATCAAGTTGGTGATTGAACCGGGACGATCGGCGATCGCAGGTTGTGGCGTTTTGCTGGCGAAAGTTGTGTCGGTGAAGTGGTTGGGCTATCGGCAAATTGTCGGTGTGGATACGACTGTATCAAATCTATCGGTGCCTGCGGTGCACGGGGGCTATCGCGCGATCGCAACTTGGGAAACCGACGATGTATTGCGACATGAAACGGATATTTGCGGCAACACGACTTATTCGCGGGATTATTTGGGGCGCAACTGTTGGCTACCGAAACTCAAAATTGGAGATGCGATCGCGATTTTGGATAGCGGGGCTTACGGCTATGCGATGTCGTCGCATTTTCTGCACCGCCCCCGCCCTGCTGAGGTGTTGATTGATGCTAAGGGCGATCGATTAATTCGACAGCGAGAAGACTATTCTATTTTATTAAACGGGCAACTATTTTAATAGGGCATTGGGTATTGGGCATTGGGCATAGTTTCTTCCTTCTTGCGACTTCCATCGGACTGACATCCGTTACATCCGTTACAGAATCCGTTGCCGAACTTCCTTCTTCCTTCTACTTATTATCTCTCTTCTCTTCCTCTGCGCCCTCTGCGGCCTCTGCGGTAAAACCCTTCCAAAACAACCGTCAACGATATAAATCCATTAAATCAATCAGGAGTAACCGAAATGGGAATGAAATGCGTCCAGTGTAATACCGACAACATTTTGAGCGATCGTACCACCAACTCAGGTCGCTGTAAACAGTGCAAACATCCGTTTGTGTTTGAACCCACTACCGTCACTGATAAAAAGTTGGCATTCACCGATCCCTTTTTCAAAAATGCTATCGAAAATATTTCGAGCCAAAATATGTTGTTTTTTACGCACAAACAGTTTTTGTATTTTATTGACCAAAAGCTTAAATCTCGCGCGCCAGAAACCAGTTGGCTTTTTCTCTACTTCTTTTATAGCGTATTTATGGGCATCTTCGGCATTAACTGGGCTTCTGCTATTTTTCCGTCACAATTCGCAGTTATTATTCCCTTCGCCCTCTACAATTTGATTTGGATCGGGGTATTTTTATACTACAGCAAATCTCCCGATCAAGGTATTCGCGGCAGAAGAAATAATGCTAAAAATCTCCAGATTTTAGGGGTAATTATTTTAGTGCTGGGCATTTCAGGAAGCCTAATATTTAATTATTCTTCAGGATACATCGTAGCGATTACACTAGGGCTATTTTCCTACTGGCTCGGCATTTCACAAAAAAAACGCCCACAGATAACGGGTGAAATATTTATCGTTAATCAAGCGCAAAGCGATAAATGGCTGCAAGACTGGCAAAGGGTGAACGGCACATTAGAAAAACTGCTGCCTGCACCTCGTCAAGAGGCTTTGCCCGCAACCATCGATCGCGAAGTCAGCGCCTACAGCTTCGATCGCGCAATTATCTGTGACAGTGACGAAATAGCTCAATTCCTCATTGCCAACAACGTCCATTTTGAAAACAACTGCGCCATTCTTAGTATTAGTGGCTATCCCCAAAGCATCTTCAACACCGTCATCGAAATGCTGCGCCGTAATGCCGATTTAAAAGTCTATGCGCTGCACGATGCGAACCCTGCTGGAGTTAGTTTATTACATCAATTACGAACCAGTCCAAACTGGTTTGCGAATCAAGCCGTCACGATTTTTGATTTGGGAATTTCTCCCCGTCAAATCTTAGCAACCCGTGATATGTTTGTGCAGCAATCTCAAACAATGGCACAAACCGCCCGTCAATTACCCGACGCTGTAAGGCAAGGTTTAACAGCAGAAGAACTAGCATGGCTGGAGGCAGGCAATTTTGTGGAATTAGAATCGTTTACGCCGCAGCGGTTGTTGCGCGTGGTCAATTATGGACTTGCTCAGAGTGGCGATCCGCAGGGTAACGAGGGCTTAATATTAGTGGATGATAATGTTGGATATGGCGGCGGCTATGTGTTTGTCTCCGATAGTTTTGGTTAGGGCGTATTTTCAAACTTTATATTAGACTTATTAATAATAAGCTTAAAAAGTCTTGAAACTTAGTCTGAGTAAGATTGTTAGCGCTCTTTTGTTAAAATCCTAAAAAGCTGATCTTGGTAAGGGCTTCAGCGATTTTAAAATGAGGAGCAAAAAAGCTGAGGTTAACTCGGTGAGTAAAGGTTTCAAATTTTTTAATTTCCCCCCACGGGGGGAAGTTGAGTTTAAATTGTGTGAAATTTGCCTTCAACTTTCTCTCGTCTGGTTTTGTTTGTGTAGGCGCGGTTTCTAACCGCCCGGACTTGTAACCGCCTGGACTTATTTAAGTCGTATACTCCGCATTAATCTTCACGTAGTCGTAACTCAAATCGCATCCCCAAGCTTTCGCAAAACCGCTGCCATTCCCCACACTAACCTGAATTAAAACCGTATCAGCCTTCAAATATTCCCCCTCCGCAGCCGCTTTCATATAATTACTTGCAGCAGCGCGATCGAACTCTTTAGGTTGTCCGTTTTCCATCATCAAAAAATCCCCCAATTGAATCCGCAAATTCTCTTGATCGAAAGGTACGCCAGCGCGCCCAGCCGCCGCCGCAATTCTGCCCCAATTCGGGTCGCGTCCGAAAATAGCAGCTTTCACCAAAGAAGAACCGACAATTGTTTTGGCAATTTTACTCGCAGAAACTTCATCCAGCGCCCCACTAACTTGCACTTCTACCAAACAAGTTGCACCTTCGCCGTCACGGGCGATCGCCTTTGCTAAATGTACGCAAACTTCTGTCAGCATCGCCTCTAATTTTTCAGCATCCGCCCCCATTTCTGTAATTGCCGGTGTGCGGGATTGACCATTCGCCAAAGCAATTAGCGAATCGTTGGTACTGGTATCTCCGTCAACAGTAATTTGATTGAAACTTCTGTTAGCCGCCCGACTCACCATTTCTTGCCACAAATGCGACGACACTGCTGCATCGCAAGTTACAAAGGCCAGCATTGTTGCCATATTCGGGTGAATCATGCCCGAACCTTTGCAAATGCCGCCGATGCGGACGGGTCGATCGCCAAACATGGTTTCCAGGGCGATCGTTTTCGGCACTAAATCAGTCGTACAAATAGCCTTAGCCGCCGCATTAGAACCAGTTTCCGATGCCTCAGCAACTAATCGGGGAATTGCCGCCCTCAGCGGCTCCATTTTTATCCGCTGTCCAATGACGCCAGTGGAGGCCAAAAGAATCGATTCTGGAGGAATATTCAGCGCTTCTCCCAACAATTTGGCACTTTCGAGGGCATCTGCCAAACCTTGTTCGCCCGTAGCAGCATTAGCTTGTCCCGCATTACACAAAATTGCTTTCGCGCTGGGTTTAGCTTGCAAACGCTGGCGGCAGTAGTCCACGCAAGCGGCCCGGACAGTCGATGTGGTGAAGACTCCGGCGGCGATCGCGTCTACCTCTGACAAAATTAAACTTAAATCCGGCAAGCCTGAAGGCTTCAAACCCGCTGTAATTCCCGATGCTCGATACCCTCTGGGTGCTGTAACTCCGCCGTCAATTTCTTTCCAGTCCGACATGATGACCTCCCTACTAGCCTTCAATCTGCTGAAAGGGGATTATATCAAGTTTCTCGGCACAAACGTCTTTTATGGTTTGTGATGTATACTTTTGAGGCTATCCCACTCTGGTTTAGCTCACCCTTTGCTCAAACGGCTCTCTATACAAGCAGTACGAGCGAGATATTACCAATTCCCAATTCCCAATTCCGCATAAAACTAATCGCGGCTTCCAATCTAGAGTTAGAACTCAAGAAGAAGTCGCGACGGTTTTGTAATTGACATTATTAATTTTTAGCTGGCAAACAACAAACTCGATTCAACTATCTCGCCGTTGAAAAAAGGGGTTATTTGCGATCAATATTCGCTGGAGAACCAGCATCTAAACCCACTTCAGCAGCCACACGGCTCAGCATGGATTCCTGACGGTTTTTGACGACGTGTTGATGGCGCATCATCAGGTTGCGGGCTTGTTCTTGAGTTGACATAACTGATTTCTCCAAATTATAGGTAATAACTTCGTAGACAATTGTCGAAATTGAGCTTGCCCTAGCTCATGGTGGCGTTGCTGCGATCGTAACTGGCTTGAAAACTGGGCTGCGGTTTGCCTTGAATGTGACCCCAGTAGTGCGTATCTTCCATCCCGACTTCGGTGGCGGTGCGGTTGAGCATGGATTGCTGGCGGTTCTTCACCAGTTGGTGGTGGCGCATCATCAGAGAGCGAGCTTGATTTTCGGTAGACATAGGGGGTTCCTCCGTATTCTTTAGATTAATGTTGAGCTGGTTTTTTCTTCTCTTCTATCACTATAACAGACAATTCTGTATCTAAAGCTACCAAATTAAAATTGTCACAAAACTTTACAATTGGGCTATGGGGCGAGAATCTCGATCAAAGGTGCAGGGAGTGCGATCGAGCTTGGGCTGGTTGATTCAGCCTCAACCTCAAGCAGCCGTTGGCAAAAGTTGACAATATTCATCTTCTAAGAGCCACATTGTAGCGGCTACGTAATTGCTAGTCGCCAAAATAACTTTATAATTTGGTTCAGAGTTATAGATGCAGAATTTTGCCTCTCAAGGAAGTCGAATTTGCCTTAGTTAAGAGTAAATTTAATAAGTAGCGAATCACAATTAGATTTACAATGATTAAGCAGCTATGCTCAAGCATAGTCAAGTTTTTTGTAGTCAACTAGATAATAGAGTTGGGCTAAGTGAATCGCCCTCGCCATCCTCAAAAAGCGAGCTTTCTTTGTTGATAAAAATAGATTAAGTCCCTGCCGCCTCCCCACAAAAAAGAGCGATCGTCCTCCTCTAGAAAAACAATCGCCCATTATTCACCTATAATTTCAATCAACATCAAGTCCCGCCCTTAAGAAACTATGCTGTACCCACAATTCCAGAGATCCCCCTAGCCTCTTGTTCACGAGGATGCCACGGGGAGCGAAAGGCTCTGACGTTAGTTTTCAAGTTGTGTGTACAGGGTAGCCCTTAAGAAATGCGTGCCGGGGAATAAGTGGCCCTAATCGTCAAACAGTAGACTGGTACCACATAAGACGTTAAGTTGACACCAATGCTACTCGGCGACTTCAGCTTCCGCTTCCGCTTCAGGTGCATCTGGCACATCTTGCTTGATTGTCAAATAGCGAATCACTTCTTCGCTCAGACGCATCGCGCGCTCCAGGGTAAAAATTGCAGCGCCCGGAGCTGTATAGTTCATTTGAACGTATACTCCGTCCCGGTGCTTGCCGATTTCGTAAGCCAAACGGCGCTTGCCACGGTGCTGAGTTTCGATGTTTTCAGCACCTTGATCGCGCAAAATAGTTTGATATTTAGCGATCGCCTGGTCTGTCATTTCTTCACCCAAATCAGGGCGCAGAATGTACATAGTTTCGTAAATAAACGGTTTCATGGCAATAATCCCCTTATGGACAACAAGGCTTCTCACGAAGCAAGGACTTATTATCATATCCCAACAATGAACAATCTCAAAACTAAAAAACCAAATTCCCCAAACAACACTCCCTCGCCGCGGAACACCCTGTGGACATACAGCATCATGAGCGCGATCGCACTTTTAATGCTGTTTCCCTTGCTGTGGCTGCTCAGTACCTCCCTCAAATCCCCCAACGAAAACATTTTTCAATTTCCCCCGCAACTGTGGCCACAACAGCCAACCCTCGAAAACTTCATCAAAGTGTGGCAAACCAACCCCTTCGGCCGCTACCTGTTCAACAGCACCCTAATTGCCGGCCTCACAGTTAGCATCAACGTCCTCTTTTGTGCCCTTGCCGCTTACCCCTTAGCCAGACTCAAATTTCGCGGCCGCGAAGCCATCTTAATCACAATCATTTCCACAATCATGATTCCTTTCCAAATAGTCATGATTCCCCTATACATATTGACAGTACAACTCGGACTCAAAAATAGTTATTTAGGCGTAATCTTTCCCGGACTAGCCTCAGCCTTCGGCATATTTTTATTACGACAAGCATTCCTAGCAGTTCCCAAAGAACTAGAAGAAGCGGCCCGCATCGACGGCTGCAGCGAATTAGGCATTTGGTGGCACGTCATGATTCCGGCAATTAAGCCAGCTTTAGTCACTCTAGGAATTTTCGTATTTATCGGTTCTTGGAGCGACTTTCTGTGGCCACTGCTAGTTTTAGACAGACCGGAATATTACACTTTACCTCTAGGGGTAGCCAATTTAGCCGGGACATTTTCTTTAGATTGGCGTTTAGTTGCGGCGGGTTCTATTATTTCTATTGTTCCTGTTTTAGGGCTATTCTTACTGTTGCAAAAATACATTGTGCCAACAGAAACTGCTGCGGGAGTCAAGGGATAGAATTAAGATAAAAAATCCGCGTTTATCCGCGTTCATCTGCGGTTAAAAATTAAAATCGTTTGAACTCACAACTCACAAAATTTATTTTTTCTGTACGAACTGCCATAGATCCGCTGGATTATCGATCGCGCTGCGGTTGTAGATCCTAGATACTCTCATCGCTTTTGCAAATGCGATCGATGCCCAAGAAGGGCAAAAATTGCGATCGCACCTAGCCGGCGAAAGAGATATCGACTCTTCGGAGTTTTGAGGAATCAAACAACCTGTGGTAATTGTCAGCGACAATTCTGAAGTGCATCGCTATTCGCGGGGCAAATCGCAATGAAATCTCATTCACAACTGAAATGCGAGCTGATTTTCCCTAACTAAATATTTCCTCCTACCTAGGAGTAAAAACTGCACTAGGGTAAGCAATCCGCTTGTGATTGAACTGTTCCCAAACTCGCACAAAAATCTCCGCAATTAGAGACATATCCTCCCGCGTTAAACCCGAATCAATCAACTGATTATCCTGCCAGCGAGCCCTCAAAATCCGATTAACCATATTCAAAGCCTCTTCATGAGTAGCATCCTTGAGCGATCGCAAAGCAGCCTCGCAAGAATCCGCCAGCATCAAAATCCCGGTTTCCCGCGACTGCGGAATCGGCCCATCGTAGCGAAAATCCTCCTCCCTCACTTGGCGACTTGCGATTGTTAACTTTGAATTATCGGCATCTGGCAAAGCAATCTTTAAATCTTCTATTTCTTTTGCAGCAATTTGCTGCGCTTGGTGGTAGAAATAAGCAATTAACATTGTACCTTGGTGCTCGGGAATAAACGCCTGAATTGCCTTCGGCAATCGATGCTTCCGCGCCATCACCAAGCCCTCGCTAACGTGCTTTTTAATAATCTCCGCGCTCGCCCAAGGGTCATTAATTTCATCGTGTTTGTTACCTCCGCCCATTTGATTTTCACAAAATCCGAGCGGGTCGTGCATTTTTCCAATATCGTGGTATAATGTTCCAGCTCTGACCAGCTCAACATTGCAGCCGAGTTCCCGGGCCGCAGCCTCCGCCAAACTCGCCACAAACAGCGTGTGCTGAAAAGTCCCCGGAGCCTCGGCAGCCAATTTCTTCAACAGCGGGCGGTTGGGATTGGCAAGTTCCGCCAGCCGAGTCGGCGTAATCAAGTCAAAAACGTGTTCCAAATAAGGGCTGATGCCGATCGCCACAACGCTCCAAGCCAAACCGGCCAAACTTTGCGCGCCCACAGTACCGAGCACGACGTACCAAATCGCACCGACAGCGGCGCTGGCAATCAAAGTCCCCACCAGATAAACCGTGCCCTGAGTCAACCCAAGAGCCAAGCCCAAAAGAGCCAATTCTTCGCGCGATCGCAGCCGCCCGGCCATAAAAGCGCCTAGCAATCCCCCCGCCCCGCTAGCGACTAAATGAATCAACTCCACATTTAAGCCAACGGGCAGCAGCACCGACAGCAGCCCCACCACAGTCACTCCTACCGCCGAACCGTAGAAGCCACCCGCTAAAATCCCGATCGCCGGCAAACTCGTCCAAGGCAGCCCCAAACTCACCAGCACCGGCGCGCTCAAAGTCAGCAGCAGTAATAGCAAATGATCTCTGCGGCGCAACCGGTAGTGCCTTTCCACCAGCAGTACGATCGCAATTGCCCCCGCGACTAAACAAACAAAACCTGTCAGCCCCAGCCAATTCACCCCCCGCCGGCTTAAACCAAAATAGTCCAGCAACACGAAATCTTCCTGCGAGATCTCTTTTCCTTGCACAACAATTATTTCGCCCTGATCTACTGCGATCATGACGGGTTTCACCTTTTGCGCCGCTAATTCAGCTAGCTGTTTGGTTTCCTCGCGATCTCTCACCAGATTTGGCTGCAAAATCGCTGTTAAACCCTCCACCGCCAAAGCTTGGGACTCTAACGGCACTTCATCAGCAACTTGCAGCTTCACAGCTTCTTTCAAAATCTCTTTTGGCAACCCCTGCGGGATACCTTGAGCCACCATCCTTTTTGCCGCCCGACTCATACCGGTTTGGGTTTTCTGCCAAGCTGCATCCGACAAATCAAACAGCGAAGTATCGTAAATCTGTGGCAGCCCCAAAACCGAGGGTTGTCCCAGCGCCTCCACAGCATTGAGATAGCGGCGGCGAGCAGAGGAAATACTTTCTGTCAGGCTTTGAAACTCTGCTGCCCGGACCGATCGGCTGTAAGCTTGCAGTTGAGCGATCGCATCTTGCTGAGACTTGTTATCTGTTGCCGCAGCAATTGCGGCGGAATCCAAACTCAATCGCTCGGAAGTTGCACTTTTGTCCCCCGCTTGCGCCACAATAGATCGCCACTCCCACTCGGGACAGCCCCGCAAGTAAATCTGAGCCGCATTTGAGAGCACCGAGGGACTCGCAAACGGAAACGGGCCTACCGCTTCCCGCAGCTCGCTTCCCTGCTGCAAAAATTGTTGCAATTCTCGATAAATTTGTCTATCGACCGCAGAATCCAGCATTAATATCGCTACAGCCCCGCTCCGCGCTGCTTTCCGCTGTTCTTCAGTAGTTTTGTAATCGGGGATGCTAGCAGTAGCAGGAGCCTTAATCGTCTGAGGAGCTTTCGTCCCCACATCCAGCTTCGGCTGGTTGTAGAAGCGGTGGCCCAGAGTGCTGCTTAGGGAAACTACCGCTACCAGCGCCAACATAGGGGAACGAGCTTGATTTTTGAGGCTTGATTTGGAGGTTTTACTTGTAAATTTAGTAGTAAAAGTCTCGGGAAGAATCCATTTCGGGCGCGACAAACGGCTCAGGAGAGGCCCGCCAGCGCGTGAGGTATCTGCTTTGCTGCTGCCATTTTGCACTTTAGCAATGTGTTGGCGCAGTGAGCGCGCAGCCCCTAGCTGCTCAATCTGCCGCATCAATGAGGAGAGCGTATTCATTTGTGTCGAAGATATATCACTGTTATCCAGCAGCTCTGTCAGAATTTCTGACTATGCATCTTGATTGATTTTATCCGAACTACCGTGGCTGAATATTCAACCCTCCAGGCTACTTTGCCTGACTATTGCCAGTAGTTGACTTTCCTGACGGTGGGCAACAACGCAAGTAGCTTCTTTGCTTCCCTTGTCTGTCTTGAACAGAACTCGCGCGCGAGGGCTAAAAACCTTGTTTCTCCGTAGATTCTTCGTTTTCCAACCCCGTATTCTCGTTTAAACCTGGCTTGTTGGGGCAGGCGTGTCCGATTTAATTTTTCACTTTTTAATCTTTAATTGTCGCTCTCCTTCCACTTTTGCTTTTGACTTGTTAATTTCTAATTGCTAATTTCTGGTTTCCCCTTACCGTCAAAAGCTCCAAACTTTATACTTTACGAGGTCTAATGACATAAGGTGCAGCCACCGATCGGGCTAGCGCTGCAGAATCCAGTCGGGCATCTGGGCTGTAAACTCCTGCCCAAACAGCAAACAGGTTATTTGCTAACTCTACAATTTTTACATCGCTGCCAGTTCGCCAGAGCGAAGGTTCTTGGCCGTCGGCTAGCTGCTGGGATTTAAGCTCAGCCGAAGATACCTGTCGCCATTCTACAGGAATCGCAGCAACGCCGTTATAGGCTCCAGACAAAGCTCCCGTCAAAGCGCAGGTTATTTGTCCGGCTATGCCACAGCGGGCGGCCCGCACCACGGACAACCGCAAGTCTTCTGGGGTGTTCAAAAAGCAGTAGAAAGCTAAGGCAATGGGAATGAAATTTCCAGGGTTGACAATTGACTCGGTTTGTAATTTTTTTTCATCTTCGCCCTGTCTTTCTCGCAAAGCTGTGGCGCTTTTGCACAGATGAGTGGCGGCTGTTTCTAAATCGGCTCCCTTTTCTAGTAGTATTTGCACTTGGAGCAGCAGCTCTGTTAAGGCATTATCTGTTTTCAGGTAGGCAAGTGTTTGCTCGATCGCTGTCGCGGGGTCAAGTCTTTCTTTGAGCGATCGGGCGATCGTATATGCTACTGCTAAAATTGCTGTTTCCCATTCTGGCTGGTTTTCGTTGTGCCACACCTCTATCGCCAGCATGATTTTTTCTCGCAGCTTGGCTTTATTTTCGTGAAAAAACATCGCGGATGGCAGCGCAGCCACGGCAGCTTCACCAGGGTTAAGCAGGGTTTGAAACTCACTGTTGCGGGGATGGTAGATTTCCGACTTGGCAAATGCTTCCCAAGTATCGCGCCAATCTTTTAAATCTAAACCTCTACACCTAATTAAACTTTGAGCGCACGCTACCGCAAGTCTCCCGGATGCCGATGAGTCTTTGCCAGTTGGGATTTTACTGTTGACATAATGCAACCCCAATGTTGCGCCACTTACGGTCAATTGTTGGTGTTTCGTCAGTTGTAAAATCGGCTGCAAGTCTTCTGTTTGGGGGGGAATACCCACGAGTTGCCTCTGGTATTGCAGGCCTATAGAGTCTCCTAAAACTGCCCCCAGGATGGTTCCTTGAAACTTGTTCAACAGGGAATGCCGCATTTGAATTTAACTCAAGTTTTTAGTAATTGGTAATTTAGAATTCTTCCTGGTTTCCTTCTTTGCCTAACTCTTGTGATTAATTGGAATTCAACTCAAACATATAAGGGCTGGTTTTCCATCTAAAACCTGCCCTCATCCGATCGCTATAATCGGTAAATTTTTAATTTTTAATCAGGTAACTAACTAGAGCTTGCAACCCCAGCCGATAACTTTCTGAGCCAAAACCGCTGATTTGCCCGATCGCCACTGCTGCGATAAACGAGTGGTGCCGAAAAGCTTCCCGCCGGTAAATATTGCTCAGATGAACTTCTACCGCAGGGATATTCACCGCGGCGATCGCGTCTCTAATTGCCACACTCGTATGAGTATAAGCTCCAGCATTAATCAATAAGCCTTGGTGCTGCCCTAACATTGAGTGAATTGCATCCACCAATACCCCTTCATGATTCGACTGCTGAATTGAGACTTGCACCTGGAGGGCTTGCGCTTCTCGTTCTAGCAACTTGTTGATATCATTTAAAGTCGCAGAACCATAAACTCCAGGTTCTCGCTGACCCAATAGATTCAGATTAGGGCCGTGAAGTACCAGGATATTTAACAATTTTAAAATTTCCAGTGCAACAAAAATTATGAGAGTTTTGACATGAGATTTAGAACGAGTCTGCCACCTCAAACGTCAAACCTTAAACCTCAAAGTTCTAATTCAGTCCCGACTACCTGCGATTCCTAGGTTGGTTGACAGGAATACGAATCGGTTCGAGTTCCGGTTCAGGTTCGGGACTCAGCAGTCCTTCTATCAGCTTGCGAACCCATTCTTTAATTTGTTCCAGCACCTTTTCAATGTCTTCCATTGAACGGATAGCTCCTTTTTTTATAGTCTAGATTGCTAAACCGACGGCTAAATATCTGAAAATAAGCAAGCACGACTTTGAAACCAAAGGTCAAACTTGCTTTCTCACTTGCTGGTTGTTTTGAGCAATGGAGAGAGTCAGTATCTTGGCCAATCAGTCCTATCTTATTATCATAACGAATCTTTACAGATAATCAAGAGGCAAAAGGAAAATTGCCGAATTATATCGGAGTATAGAGTGTTAAATAAAGCTTAAGCTTACGGTTGACTGTTGACAATTGACCAATCGTAGGATTTTTTCTAAGCTTTTGCCAACAATAATTTACGCCGCAGCCGATCGAGCGCCGTACAGCTACTCAGATTCCGAATCCAATCGCGGCCTCGGGCATCGCCAAAGCGGTATTCAAAACTTTCTGCGTCGCCGCGGGGGCCCGCTAAACCGATATAAACCAGTCCGACAGGTTTACCGTCTGTGCCGCCTCCGGGGCCGGCGATGCCTGTAATGCTCAATCCCCAACTGGTGTTGAGGCGAGATTGCACTCCCGCAGCCATTTGTTTTGCCACTTGGTGGCTGACTGCCCCAAATTCGGCTAAATCTTGCGGATTAACACCTAATAATCCTTCCTTAACCCGATTGTCGTAAGAAATAATCCCGCCCAAAAAGTACCTCGAACTCCCGGCAACACCGGTCAGCATCGCTCCTAACCCGCCTCCCGTGCAGGATTCAGCCACGCTAAGAGTTTCGCCAGCCAACAGCAGCAATTTACCGACAGTCGAGGCGAGGGTATCGGTATCGGCACCGTAACAGTCTAGGCCAGCAATCTGCAGCAACTGTTGTTCGATCGGCTCAATCAAGTTTTTAGCAGCCACGGACGACTCCGCGCGGGCCGAAATTCGCAGTTTGACTTCGCCGTGATTGGCGTAGGGAGCCACAGTAGGATTAGTTAAATTCAGAAAACTATGTACTTTTTCGGCCAATGCCGACTCAGCAATCCCCCAAAATTTTAATGTGCGGCTGTAAATAGTGGCGCTGCACCAGCCAGCATTTTTCAGATAAGGAACAGCGGTTTCTTGCCACATCAAGTGCATTTCCGCCGGTACGCCGGGAAATGTCATTACTGTCACGTTAGAAACCGGCTGCCAAATAATCCCCGGTGCCGAACCGCTGCGGTTCGGCAGAATGTCCGCAGTTTCTGGAATTAAAGCTTGTTTGCGATTGCTGGGACTCATGGTGCGTCCCCACTGGGCAAATTTGTATTCAATATCTGCGATAATTTCCGGCTTTTCGATGAGGGGAACCCCAAAAAAATCGGCGATCGTTTCGACTGTGAGGTCGTCTGGTGTGGGCCCGAGGCCTCCGGTGAAGATTAAAAGCTGCGATCGACTGACGGCGATTTCTAACACTTGTTTGATACGTTCTGGATTGTCCCCCACCACTGTTTGATAGTAGTGAGGGATTCCCAGACTTGCTAATTCTTTGGCTAAAAACTGGGCATTGCTATTAAGAATATCGCCTAACAGCAATTCAGTGCCAACACAAATAATTTCAGCAACCATTCAATTTTAGATTTTAGATTTTGGATTTTAGATTGGGGAATTAATTGGGGAATGACAACAGTCAACAGTCAACCGTCAACTAACTATCGAGCGTGTCTCCAAACTTTCCAGCTAGCATATCCCAGCAAACTTGTTGCACCCATAGCGTAAATTACGCCGCTCGGAAGCGAAAAAGCTAGGGCTAAACTTCCCACCCACAGTGTCAGTGAGTAAATAAATAAAACCGCAAATCGATGGGATAGTCCGGCTTCTAGAAGTCGGTGGTGGAGATGGCGCTTGTCAGCAATAAACGGTGACTTGCCGTTGCGAAGTCGATCGAGAATCACCGCCGACATATCTAAAATCGGTACAGCTAAAATTAAATATGGCAGCAACACAGAAGTAACAGCCGTAGTTTTAACTAACCCAATTACTCCCACTCCAGCGAGAGTAAACCCGATAAAATAAGCCCCGCCATCTCCCATAAAGATTTGAGCCGGATTGAAGTTGTAGCGCAGAAATCCCAAGGCCCCGCCAGCTAAAGCCGCTGCAATCAGGGCCGCCGCCGGTTGGTGCATCGCCAGACTGACAATCAGCATCACAACTGCTGCAATCCCTGAAACTCCGGCCGCTAAACCGTCCAAACCGTCAATCCAGTTGATGGCATTCGCCATGCCGACGAGCCAAATCACGGTAATTGGCAAGCTCAGCCAGCCAATATTAGTCAGTCCCAAGGAGGGAACTGTCAGAAACTCAATCTGTACGCCTGCCATCCAAACGATGCTGGATACGCCAATTTGCATGAGCAAGCGTTTTAATGCCGATAGCGAAAATAGGTCGTCTGCTAAACCGATGAGGAAGAATCCGATGCCGCCGAGGGTTACTCCCCAAATTTCGTATTCGTCTTTGGGATTGAGAACTTGTCCGTTAGCATCAATGAAGCCTCCTGAGAGCCAGACAAATAAGAGGGCAGTGATAGTGCCGAGAAAGATGGACACTCCTCCCAAGCGCACCATAGGGCGCTTGTGAACTTTTCGCTCGCCTGGTCGATCGACTCGCCCGCTTTTGAGACCAATTTTTTTGACTATTGGCGTACTCCAGAGGACGATGATCGCAGAAACCAGGAAAGCGAGTATGTGGTACAGATACTGGTACGGCATCTGAAATCAATTTTAAATAGTGCGGGGCAATTAGGCTGTCAGGCAGAGTCTACTACATTTCAGATGGCTTATAACAAGGAAACATCTTGAAGAGCGACTGGGGGTTTGGGAGTCGGAGATTTGCCACAATGGCAGTTACCCTGGGGCGAATTGTCAGGTTGTTCATTCATAACTCTCGAATTAACGATTTGAAATATCGACTTTTTCGCGAGCAAAAAAGTCGATATTTGGCGAGCGGGCCCAGTTGAGCGGTATCTTTCACAACCGACAAATACCGTTAGTCAAACCAGCCCCGCCCGACAAATATCTTTACTAAAAACCGTATTGGCGATCGATATTTTTGGTGAAAACCGCTTGTCAATATCGCTACCGGCAACTCTCAATCTTTTCCTGCTCTTTTACCCTTTTACCCGTACACTTCCAACTACCAATTTCCCATTGCCGATCAGGAAAATTAAGCTAATGCCGGCACTTTTAAGTACAAGTGGGGATATAAGGGGAAGCGATCGCACAGTGCTGCTACTCGACGCAGGCAGTCGGCTGCGACGCTTTCATCATCTGGATTTAGCAGGCGATCGGCAATAATATTGCCAATCTCGGTAAATTCTGCTGTTCCCATTCCCCTGGTGGTCATCGCCGGCGAACCGAGTCTCAAACCGCTAGTGACAAAGGGCGATGCCGGATCGAAAGGCACGGTATTTTTATTAGCAGTAATATTCACACCGCTGACTAATTGGTCGGCTTGTTTGCCTGTCATGTTTACCGATCGCAAATCAACTAGCATTAAGTGATTGTCCGTGCCACCGGAAACGAGTTTTAAACCCCGCTGCTGCAACTGTGCAGCTAAAGCGCGTGCATTTTCAATTACTTGACCGGAATAAGTTTTAAATTCAGGCTTTAATGCTTCGCCGAAAGCTACTGCTTTGCCCGCAATCACGTGTTCTAAGGGCCCACCTTGAGTGCCGGGGAACACTGCTTTGTCAAATTTTTTACCTAATTCCGGGTCATTAGTCATAATCAAGCCACCACGGGGGCCGCGCAGGGTTTTGTGAGTGGTAGTGGTGACTGCGTGACAGTGGGGGAGGGGGTTGGGGTGATGCCCTGTGGCGACTAACCCGGCGATGTGGGCGATGTCGGCGAGCAGGTAGGCTCCGATTTCGTCGGCGATGGCTCTAAACTTCTCAAAGTCAATAATTCGCGAATATGCTGAATAGCCACAAATTAGCAATTTCGGTCGGTTTTCTTTGGCCAGTGCCAAAATTTCGTCATAGTCAAGCTGTTCTGTTTCTTGGCTGACGCCGTAGTGAAAAGCTTTGAACCATTTGCCGGATACGTTGACCGGCGAACCGTGGGTCAAGTGTCCGCCGTGGGACAAATCCATGCCCATAATTCCGTCTCCGGGTTCCAGCAAGCTCAAAAATACTGCAAAGTTGGCTTGAGCGCCGGAGTGGGGCTGGACGTTGGCGTGAGCGGCTCCAAATAGCTGTTTGGCGCGATCGATCGCAATTTGCTCGATGCCGTCAATAAATTCGCAGCCGCCGTAGTAGCGTTTCGCTGGCAGGCCTTCGGCGTATTTATTGGTCAGCACTGAGCCTTGAGCGGCCATTACCGCTGCGGAGGTAAAGTTTTCGCTGGCGATGAGTTCTAGGTGGTCTCGCTGCCGCTGGAGCTCTTGCCCGATTAAATCGGCAATGAGCGGATCAGTTTTGGAAAGAAATTCAAAGTTAGAGTCCGTCACAATAATCAACCTCTTGACAAATTTGGGATTGGGAATTGGGGATCTTATACCGTACTACGGATTTCGCCCCATTGATATAAATATTACGTTGTGTTCAGGTTAAGCCGTTTGTCCCCAACTCCTGACATACAATGAAATTACTGGTGTGAAACCTGCCGGAGGTATCAAATGTTAGTCATTTTAATGGAAAATCAGATGCTTGCCCCTCAGTGTGTTTGCCAAAGTTGTTTGCTGGCAGATCGCACTGGCCAACCGCGCTGGAGCGGTGGAGAGCTTCGCTGCGGACATCCAGTTGCTAAACCTACGGAAAATTTGCCCGATCGGTACGAGTGTCAAATGGGCTTCGTCATTGCCAATATTAAATAAGAAAGCCTGCCGTTGGTAGTTGAGGCTGCTCCCTGCTGAGTGAAAAGCAAGTTCCGGCAGAGTCGAAACACAAACCCTGCTGCTGCGTTATCCTGAGTTTAATGGAATTCATAGTTAATCGATCGACTCAGGAGAGTTCATTATGACTTGGCGCGGATCTACAACTGTTCCAGACCGGATTTTTGCTTCTTTGCCTTATTTGCTCCCGTTGGTTGACGGGCTTGCCTTTGGCAGGTTTCTGTTTACACAGTTTCCTGTCCTGCAACTGTTGTTGATACCGCTAGCTCCTTTGATGCAAATTTATAGTTTGCCCTTTGCTAGCTTGATTATCTTCTTTGCTCTGTATTTAGGAGTAGTTAGAAACGAAAACATCAGTCACTTCATTCGTTTTAATGCGATGCAGGCAATTCTTTTAGACATTGTTTTGATGCTGTGCGGTCTGGTTTTGCCGTTTTCTAACGGCTTACAAGTCGCATTTATTACGGAAACTCTGTATAACATGGTGTTTTTGGGCGCTTTTGCTGCATTTGTCTATGCAGTTGTGCAGTCGCTTTTGGGACGCTATGCAGAGATTCCTCCGCTTTCGGATGCTGTTTATATGCAGGTACGTTAGTCAATGGGCAGTTGGCTGTTGGCACTTGACAGTTGTTGGTGATAATTACCACTTACCCATTACTAATAACTACTGTATTTTCAAGACTGCCGATGCCTTCAATTTCGATGCGGACTCGATCGCCTATTTGTAGCGGCCCTACTCCTTGTGGCGTTCCAGTCAGTATCACATCGCCGGGAATTAGGGTCATTATTTGACTGATGTAGGAGACGAGAAAGTCTGGGGAAAAAACCATGCGATCGATCTGGGATGACTGTACCGGTCGCTCGCTCTCATTGATAAAAGTCTGCAACTGTGCTGCAGGACTCAGTTCGCGGACAATCCAAGGCCCCAAGGGACAAAATGTATCGAACCCTTTGGCCCTCGCCCACTGGTTGTCCCGCTTTTGCAAATCTCTAGCTGTTACGTCATTGGCGATCGTATAGCCCCAAATTTTGCTGTGTGCTTGTTCGGGAGTACAGTTGGTACAATGTTCGCCAATTACCAGGGCTAATTCTCCCTCGTAGTCTACCCTTTCCGACTGCTGCGGATAACGAATCTCTGCACCTGCTGGGATGACGGCACTCGGAGGCTTGAAAAACAACAGGGGTTCTTCGGGTACTGGGGTTCCCATCTCGGCGGCGTGATCGACATAATTTTTGCCTACGGCTACAATTTTTGAGGGAGAGCACGGGGCGAGAATTTGGTAAGTATCTGGTGAAAGTTCCAAATCGGTTGGTTGTCCTTTTAACCAGGGCGGTGCATCAAATACTTGAACGCTGTGGCTTAGTTGCAGTAAACCGTAATGGATGTGTCCTTGTGTTGTTTTAACTCGAACGTAGCGCTGGGCCATAGTATTTTAGATTTTAGGTTTTAGATTCTAGATTCAAAAAGACTTGTGCAAGTCCTAAATAGAATATATATAAACATGGATCTAGGGATAATTTCTGAAAATTTATTGCTCGATCGACCTTTAAGATTTTTGCTGTATTATTTTTAACCCGCTTTCCGTGCAAATTCCGCGCACCGGTTTGTCCCAGGAGTCAACGGGTAGTTGGGCCAGCAAGGCAAATTCAAAGATTGTGGCGATCGTAACTTTTGATTCCCACTCAGCTAAACTAAGCATTCGATCGTAATAGCCACCGCCGTAGCCCAAGCGATAGCCACGCACATCGCAGCCTACTGAGGGTACGAGCATTAAATCTACTTCTGAGTGGTCTATTTTAGGAGCATCCGGCAGGGGTTCGAGTATGCCATAAGCTCCAGTATGTAAAGCCTCTCCGGGCTGCCAGATGTGCCAGGATAGCTCTTTGCCTACACAGCGGGAAAATCCCCATTTGCGGGGAGTTACAAATAGGGGACTTAAATCTGGTTCTTGGCGACAACTGAAATAGGCGAGGATTGTTTTTGCTTGGGTGAATAGGGGCGAGTTTTGGAGATGATTGCAGATGCGATCGCTCTTTTGTCTCCATTCTTGTGCTGATAGGGTTTTGCGAGTGTTGAGGAGCGATTTTCTTAATTCGGTTTTAGTTAATGAAGGTTCAGCAGTATTCATAATTTCATATTAAATCATAGCTGCGGCTAGGAAGACGGCAATGCCGTGTCTCCCATTTTGAAGACACGGCATTGCCGTCTTCCTACAGAGCTCGTGGCTAATTAACTAGATTTGATATTACATATTGTCTCACCACAGGACAAACGCTGAATAGCGTTTCATTCTCCATTTCTTCTATTTCAATTAACGATCGCCTCCCCAAAGATTGCAGCCCGTTGAATAACTCAGGGGGCGATAAATCGGCATCTTGTAGTAATTGCTCTATTGAAACTGAATTTGCTTCGCCGCTGAGGCGGGAGATGAGGTTTTTCTCTAATTCTGACAAACGATTTATCTGCGGGTGCAAGTTTGCCGCCAATTCTTCCCCTAAAAATAGCATATCATATTTTAAAAATTCTGCAACCCTACCTCGGAATATTTCTTGAATGGTAGTGGCGACTATTTTTAACCACAATGGATTGCCTCGGTAGGTGTTAATTAGGTTTTCCCATGTTTCGGGATTGAGTAAACTTTTTTGTCGGAAAATTTTGGCGGCTGCTGTACCAATGCCTTTGAGTTGTAAGCTGCGAACTTGTGAATTTTCACCTTTTAACGCGGTAATTTCTCTGGGTGGTTCCCAACTGTTGAGGATTAAGCAACTGTTGTGGGTTGTTTCTCCGATTTGTCTGAATAGGATGCTGTAATTTTCGCATTCGGGGCGGTAATTTCCTGCTAATTTTCCGCTGCTGAGAATGGTTTGCACGTCGTCGAGGATAATGAGACAGCGGGTTTTTCGCAGATATTCCATTAATTGGGAAAGGCGATCGGGAATGCTGCTAGGGAGTTCGATTTCTGGTTTATTTAAGAGAAATTCTAGGAGATTTTTTAGGGTAGTTTCTAACGGTGGGGAGTGGCGGAGACTTCGCCAGATGACGTATTCAAAGTTATGCTGAATTTTTTGGGTGAGGTGGAGGGAAAGTGCGGTTTTGCCGATGCCACTTATTCCTAATATGGCTGCAAGGTTGCACTTGTCTTGAACGATCGATTTTTCGAGGGTGGCGAGTTCGGATGTGCGTGAAGCGAAGCTATCGCCATCAGGCGAATCGCACAATGATGAAATATGAGGTGCGTCTGCTAAGTCTAGTCTGGTTTGGGGTTGGGAGGTGTCTGAGGTGGGGGTTGAGGGCGATCGCTTTTCTGGATATTCTGAAGATTGACTATCCTTACAGACATTGACATTACCAATAAAAAAATCGTTTCCCGAATTTGATGAAATGATGAATAATTGTCGTCTCTCCAGTGTCGATCGTAAATTGGATGGAGTGACTTCTTCATCTAATACATTTGATAAACGCTTCCATAATTTTGAAGCTACATTCCTGACGTGACCTTCGCTACAATGCGATGCTTCTGCGATTTGAGAGTATTTTTGACCTTCCCATACACCCCCCAAGATAGCTTCTTGCAAATCCTCCAAATGTTCTCCCGTCTTAGCGAAAACCAGGTCGTCGGCAAATCTCAAGACTTCTTTAACGTCCATCGGTGAGTTAAGTTTAGGGGTTTAGCCTATTATACCTGCTATTTTATGACATTTTCTGACATGGATGGCAACATTTGACTTTTTTTGAGAGTTAGCGTCAGGTAAAATAACTTACATTTTCTGACTTTTTATGACTGGACATCACTATAAATATAATGATATTATCCAAAGATAAGCAAGCATTTTCCGCTAATAAACTATAGCAAAACATAGGAGTATTAAGCTCATGGCTGACAAACAAAAAAAAGAACCCAAGCTGAAATGTCCGCTGTCCCAAGAGCAAAAGTAGACGATCAAAGAGTTTGCTGATGTCATTGATAAGCATAGAAGAATTGTGAGAAAAATTACGGGTTAAAGCTAATAAATAGTCGTTTTTTTGCCTCGTATCGATATGAGAAAGGATTTGAGTGGGTTTGAAATAATTCGACTATTTTTTGAACTGCTTTTTCAGTTAGTTGACTAAGAGTATTGATTTATCGTAGGTATTTGACGCTAAAAGGAAATAAGCATGGATGCACTTGTAGCAGCAATCACACAAATTTTAGATTACATTCACACCCAAGGGCCAGACGCGATCGTGCAGCTAACGGCACTACTCGAAGCTCTCAAAGTGGGATCTGTTTCTGTTGCGGCTCTATTTGGCTTGGTTACTAGCGTACCCACTGTTATTGAAATTATTAGCCAGTTGATAGCTTTAATCAGTTCAGGTGCCGGTGTTACGGAAATAGCGACAGCCATCGGCTCCTTGGCCGGCTCACTGGGACTGTCTATTGAGTTTGTCATCCATATCTTACAAATGATCGGCGCTTTCTTGCTGGCATTTTAAATTGAGTCCCCCAGCTTTTCAGGGAATTAACCATACCTTCCCACTTACGCGATCGCACTTTGCTGCTCAGCTTCTCCAGCAAGAAAACTGTAGGGTTTGGGTCAGGTGCGATCGCCCTCATAATATCACAGTCTCAAACTATTGCCGAGGCTAAAAGCCTACTATCACCTCGCTGATATTCATCTTCCACTAGCCACGAGTGAGCCTTATCATAACTTGAACTTAAAGCGTTGCTTAATCAGGGTATGAAAAAATTAAGTTGAAAATCCGCAAGCTGTGTCAATACTGGTTTCTATGACTGGCATATTTAGCCTTTCATAAGGTAAATCAGCAACGCCTCTTATTCCTACTGACTACTGACTAATGACTAATGACTTCTTTTACTGTACTTGAGATCCGTGGGCGCGGGGGTCAGAGCTACTTGTTTTCACAGGCCCTGTGGGGGGAGTAAAATTAGAAACTTGACCGCCTGCTTGGACGTGTGGCAGAGGTTTTCCTGCAATTAAAGCTTCTAAGTTAGCTTCCATAATACTGCGCGGCATTTCGCCCATCGTTTCCGCAACGGGGCTGCCTTTATCGTTCAAATAGACAAAGTGCGGAATGCCATCTACTCGATATTTTGTGATTTCTGGCAGCCATTTGTCATTGTCTACATTCAGCATCACAAAATTCATCGGTTCGGCGTATTTCTGTTTTATTTCGCTCAGATCTTTAGCCATTGCCTGACAGCTACCGCACCAATTAGCATAAAATTCCATGAGTGTCGGTTTGCCATTTACCAAAGCTGTTTCTAATGGCGTTGAAGCTTTTGCCATGTCGGTGAGACTGCTTGACGGCGTTTGGGTTTGCAGCCCGAAGAAGATGGATATTGAAAGGGCGATCGCTGTTAACACGATCAATAAGTTTCTGAGGCGCGTGGCGACTTTTGTTTCGGGATTTGGGGCGGCGGGGGCAACAGTTGACTTGGGGGAATTCTGGGTCATAAAATAAATGGCGCTTTGATTTCTATGTTTTTATTTTAAATATTAGATTCAGATTATACCACATTTTGAGATAATCAGACCCATCTCATAAAAAATTGTGCTAAAGGCAGTAATTAGACTAAGTGCGCTAAAACATAAGATAACAAAGATTGTTTGTAAATTACCGAGGACTTGCAGGGTGAAAAAACGGGTAACACTGACGTTTCCTCAACGATCGATCCAAATGCCTGTCACCTATCGACTGGCAAAGGATTTTAATGTTGCAGCCAACATTATCCGTGCTCAGGTAGCTCCGAATCAAGTGGGCAAACTGGTGCTAGAGTTATCAGGGGATATCGACCAACTAGAAGCGGCGATCGACTGGATGCGATCGCAAAATATCGGCGTTTCCCTAGCCAGTCGGGAAATACTCATAGACGAAGATATCTGCGTTCACTGCGGTTTGTGTACGGGAGTTTGCCCGACAGAAGCCTTGACCCTTGACCCAGAAAGCCTTAAACTAAGTTTTGCTCGATCGCGGTGTATCGTTTGCGAGCAGTGCATCCCCACTTGTCCGGTGCAAGCTATTTCTACTAACCTCTAGACACTGTACAAACTCATCGGGATCATCATCTTTTTTTTGCCTGCTTCTCCTAATTGTGCCATTGGATGAAAAAAAACTCTTGGGTTTCCCTAACTCTACTTTTTGTTACTTATTTCACTTTGGGCTGGAAATTATCGGAGTTTGATGTTCCACCGCACCTGACTTGGTTTCTAGCCATAGCTTCAATTTTAGTGTTGGCTGTCGCCTTGGCGTTCCCTCTGAGAGGCATAAAGGCCTTAATTTTGCGGTGGTTTTCGAGTGATATTGGTGCTTTTCTTTCTATTATTGTAGGAGCTTTTGTGGCAGTGGTAGTTTTTGCCTGGATGCACCTTTTTGCTACTTGTTTACTCTTGATTTCAGCCGGAGCTTTGGCAAGACTCGATATTCAAATGTCTGGTTGGAAGAATTGGCGGGCTTTTGCGGTATTAGCTACCATTTCTTTAACAGGTGTGGGGTTGGGCGGAGCGATCGAGTTTTGGTCAAGGACAGGCAGGATCGTATTCTCTTAATGAGGAACGGGAAATTCATCCAACCAAATTCTATAACTCGCAACGGATATTTAGCCGAAAACTATCAGATCGCCCCTCAATAAATACAGCTTATTTTTTTTCAATCCCCCACCGGATTAATTCCCCGTTCCGCGCCGTAATCATAGCAGTTTTCAAGCCTGGTGAGGTACAGCATCTCAATTGCCGATTCCCCGTTGCGGGTTACTAATTCCCAATTACTAATTACTAATTACCAATTACCGACAAACCTGGGGTGGAACTGAAAACCCCTATGGCAGTATTGAACTGTAGCGACTTTTGCTCAAAATGTTATTGCCAAGATCCCGCAAGTCCCGCACCCAAAAACTTATCGCAATAAAAAAGCAGCTTTAGGGAGCTGCTAGTCAGAATGCATGAGGTATTGTTTTTAGAATAGGGCAGGTGGAATTCGATCGGTGCTGGGTTACATTTTTTGATACGGGAGAGTTAATGAGTGAATGGACGATCGTAAAATCGTCACATAGGAGGATAGCATTGATGCTAAATTTCCCGACAATCAAGTTAGCGTTTAACTGTCCTTGCGCCCTACAGCCCTTCAGCGGTGGGGCCCTTTTATTTTTAGGGAGAACTCAATAGCCGAATTTAGCGCATCAGATGAGTCTGCCATTAGTTGTTGTATAAAATTTCCTGATCGCCACATCCTCATACTTATAAAAGTTACGCCTCACATCCACTCAAACCCGGTGGATTTCAAAAGATGGGGTGGTTAAACGGATACACTGTGACAAAAATCAGTATTTTCACCGAAGTCATACCATTTTAGATTTTAGATTTTGGGAATGACTGATGAAGCTTGTGGTTTGGAGCTTGCGTATAGTTGCATTATTTTTTTAACTGGTATCAAAAGTCCTCAGAAACCTGTTATTTTCTTAGAAACTCGGTTTCTGAATGTATCAATTGAGATCAGGCCCGGTTTCTGGTTTGATAACTTTTTGGATTTCCTCGATCGCCCTAGTCGCCACTGCTTCAGGCCTTTCCCCCACACCAGCATAGACTCGGACATCTGCTTGAGTGTAGAAACGCTCTCGCTCTTTCAAAAGGCTTTGCAGCTTAGATTTGATCTCGCCCTCCTGCAGTAGGGGTCGAGCGGTGTCCGAACGCAGTCGATCGTACAATTGATCCACAGGCACATCCAACCAAACTACTACACCGTAGTGCAAGTAACCCCAATTCATCGATCGCGTCACAATGCCGCCGCCCGTAGCCACGACCGAATTTTGATACGCAGACAATTCCCCCAGCACTTTAGTTTCTAGTTCCCGAAAAGCCTCTTCCCCTTCTCGATCGAAAATCTCAGCAATTGACTGATTAGCAACTCGAACAATTAGTTCATCAGTATCAAAAAAACGGTATTTTAATTTTTTTGCCAAAATCCGCCCTACCGTTGTTTTCCCCGCACCCATCATCCCGACAAGATAGATATTTACTCCCCTCAACCCATCCACTGCCAAATCCTCCGATATTTTTCTATTTTTTCAGGTTAATCGATGATCCGCCACTGAGGCCATCATCGTCCTCAAACTCATCACCCTCATCCAATCCCCAATCATCCTCTGCTTCTGCAAGAGGATTTATTGGTGCTTCATCAGCGGGTTTAGGAATATCCCCTCCCGGAGGAACCAGCACTCGATACTCCGCATCGTATACAGCCTCAGTTTGCCCCACCCCAGACTGGCTCGGATCTCTATAGCCGTAAGAATATACTGAGCCAGCCCAAGATTTGCTTTTCGGTTCCTGCTGAGCTTCGTAAGCCCTCGGATTTGCCGCTGGAACATCATTTACCTGCGGTCGATCGGGAAAATCACGATCGTCCCCCCAATCGTCATCACCCCCTTGAGAGCCTGATTTTGAGCCATCTGAGACCCAATCGTCCTCATCGTCTGCTGCTGCATAAGTCCCCGGTTGAGCGTAATTCTTCGCCCCATCCGGGTTCGGAGTTTCTTGCAGGAAAGTCCGGGAACTGTAACCGGCCGGCGTACCGTAGTCTGTTCGGTAAGAACCAGCAGCCTGAGTTTGGCTATTTTCCCTATTCAGATCCGGGTCAATTTCCTGTTTTCTAGGAGGGGGAGGTGGCGTGTAAGGTGTTCTCCCGTCTTCGGGGAAAGTATCGGGACGGCTGCGACTGGATCGGCCGGTGCGGGTTCGCGTTGAAGATAGGTAATTTGAAAAAGCCAGCAAACCAGAAATCAATAAAGATGTGAGAGCTCCCACCGCCATGCTCACCAAAATCCAGATAGATAAGGGCACAGCAGGCGATCGAATTCCCAAAAATACCAGAGATAATGCTGGCTCCACATTTTGCAGGGCAAAAATAGTCAGCCCCACCACAATTACTAGCAAAAATACAGGTCGCATATCAAATTTTAATTGGTAATTTGTAAATGACTAATAACTAATGACTAATGACTAATTACTAATTATTACTCTTCTTCCTTCCAGCGTTTGAGAGGAACGCAATCAATCCCCAACTGGTCTAAAGCGCGAGCCACCACAAAGTCTACCAAATCTTCAATAGTTTGCGGATTGTGATACCAAGCAGGAATCGCTGGTACAATTCTAGCTCCAGCTTCCGCCAAGGTAGTCAAATTCCGCAGGTGAATCAAGCTAAAAGGCGTTTCGCGAGGCACGAGTACCAATTTTCGCCCTTCCTTGAGCTGAACGTCGGCCGCTCTTTCGAGTAAATCCGAACTCAAGCCAGCCGCCAATTTGCCCAGCGTACTCATGCTACAGGGAATAACGATCATCCCTTGAGTGCGAAAGGAGCCACTAGCAATATTAGCACCGACATCTTGCCAGGGATGGCACCGAAGTTTACCCATTGTGGCTACTCCTGCTTGTTCCCGCCAGAATTCCTCTTGAAGCGTCGGCTCTGCGGGCATTCGGGTGTTCTGTTCGCTTTGCCAAACCATGTAAGTAGACTTGGAAGCGACCAGTTCGATCGCGCGATCGGCCTCCAACATAAACTTCAGAGTTCGCACCGCATAAATCAGTCCCGATGCACCGGTAACTCCTACAATCAGGGGGTAGTTATTCGTCATTAGTTATTTTTTAGTTGACTGTTGACTGTTAGTAATTAGTTGTTATATCAACTCTGTTACCATCGGAATTATTCATAAATCTCTTATTTTCATCTGCGTGAATCAGCGTTCCTCCCTTGTCATCTGCGGTAAATAAATTCTCTTCTTTTTACCGCAGATATAGGCAGATTAACACAGATTAACGCAGATAAATTATATAAATTCCGGTTGCACCGTCAGTGATTGTTAACTGTTTACTGTATTTTACAATTCCGATGCTATCGGATTTGATATTAGTCATTAATTATTTTTTGATGATTGCTGAGTATAGTTTTTCGCCCACCTCTAAATACTTAGTTGCTAGACAATGACAACTAAGTATTGAGGAAAATTAACAGTCAACTGTCAACAGTCAACTGATTATTCATCATCATCAAAAGCTTGACTGCCGCCGCCAACTGCAACTAAATCAATTTGCTGGCGGTAGTAGTCAACGCTCTTGACTTGAACTTCCACCCGATCGCCCAAACGGTACTGGTTGCGGTTTTTGCGACCCACCAGAGTTTGCTGGCGCGATCGATATTCGTACCAGTCATCCTTCAGCGAAGAAACGTGTACCAGTCCTTCAACTCGCAGGATATCGCTCTCCGGCGGCCGCACCTCAATTTCCACAAAGAAACCATAAGACTGCACGCCTGTAATCAAACCCTGGAAAGTTTGGCCGGTGCGTTCTTTCATCAATCCGGTTTTCTTCAATCCCTGCAAATCGCTTTCGGCATCCTCAGCAACCCTTTCGCGTTCCGTCAGGTGTACCACGGCCGATGCAAACTCTGTTTCAAATTCGTGGTGCAAATCTGGGGGGAGAACATTCCAAGTAATTTGACCGTGACAGGAGGAATGGTGCAAGTCAACTTTTTCCTTAGCCCGTGTTGTGCGGCTGCTGCGGCCTTGCTCGAACACCGCTTGCAACACCCGCAGTATCAACAAATCGGCGTAGCGGGAAAGCGGCGAAGTGCAGCGCGTGTAACCCTCTGACAGCGCCAAACCGAAGTGCGGCTTGGGAGTTGTGCTGTAAACAGCGGGCTTCATCGTATCTTCTAGCAGGTAGGTGAGAACTCTTTCGGACTTAAGGCCGGCAAACTGCTGGGTAAATCGCTGGAAGTCCAAGGGCAAAACTTCTTCTTCGCTTTCGAGATACAGTTCGCCTCCGAGGTTGTTGGAGAGTTTGATGAACTCTTGAATGTCTGCCGGGTCTGGCATCGGCTGGACGCGGTAGATTGCTGGGACTCCCAAGGCCTGCAGGTGAGTGGCGACAGCTTGGTTGGCGAGTACCATCAACTCGGAGACAGCCGACTGGGCGGGGAGAGCGAATGCAAAAGCTCCTAATTCCCCTTCGTCGTCGAAGTGAGAGTTAGCATCGGGCAAATTTAGTTCAAAAGCTCCCCGCTTGAGCCTTGCCTTTCTGGCAGCCTGTGAGGCAGCCGACATTTGATCGAGGAAAGGACGGAGGGCGGATGATAAAGGGTGATCTTCGGCATCGCCTGGTTCGATAATTGCTTGAGCTTGCTGGTAGGTGAGGTGGTAGTCAATTTGAATGACGCTGGCTTGAATTTCGTATTCTAAGAGTTCTCCCGATTCATCTAGCGTGAGCAGTATGCTGAAGGTCAGCCGTTCGGTATCTGGCAGCAGAGAGCAGCGCTCGTTGAGGGTTTCTGGCAGTACGGCGATGATTTTTTCTCCCAGATGGGCGGCGGTGCCTCGCTTGCGGGCTTCGCGGTCGATCGGGGTTTCTGGCTGCACGTACTCGGCGGCGTCGCTGATGTGGATTCCTATTTGCCAGCGGCCGGGCTTCAGGGTTTCGATCGACAAAGCGCGTTCCACTGGCGGATCGGAGAGGAACGATGTCGGATCGAACTCGTTTTCGGCTCCTCCCTCGGAGAGATTTTCCTTCTCAACTTTAGGGGCATCGTTTTCGCTGTTGGTTGTTCCCGGTTCGTTTTTGCTGAAGCTAACAGTCAGGACGTTACGCAAATCTAGGCGTTTTTTGATGTCGGTTTTTTTGACTTTGCTGGGCAAATTTTCGGCTGCTTTGATGACGGCGGCGGGGAACGATCGCGGCAAGTCGTGTTTGCAGCATACGATGTCGAGGTCGTCAGCGGCTTCGGCGTCGGAACCGAGTACCTGTACTACTTTGCCGACTGGGCGGTGGGTGCCGAGGGGGTAGCGTTTGACTTCGACGTGTACTAGGTGGTCGATCGCCTCTTGGAGATTTGTGCCGTTTGCGAGCAAGTCTAGTTCAAACAACAGGCGATCGTCCAGGGGGATTGCTCTGTAGCTGACGCGGCCGGTGGGGGTGGCGGTTTGCTTGACTCGCGCGAGTACCGAGGGGTTGGCGCGTTCGAGGATGAGCATGACTTCGCCTTCGGGCGATCGGCGGCGGCTACCTTCTTTGATGATTTTGACTAATACTCGATCGCCATTCCAAGCTGTCGAAAGGTGACTTTCCCGCACGTAAACGTCTTCTGAGCCTTCGGCGTCTTGAATTGCAAAGCAAAATCCTTTGCTAGAACAGCGCAGTTTTGCTTCTACTACGTCGTCTTCAGCTACTCGGCGATAGCGGCCTTTGTCTTTGACTAATATGCCAATTTTCTCTAGAGCTTCTAATGCGATTTGAAGTTTGAGTTGACTGGTGGCGTCGTTGCAGTCGAGTTTTTTCTCCAATGCTTTGGGAGCCACTAATTTGTCTTCTGTAAAATTTGCCAGCAGTGCAGCGATAGAAAATTCCATGTAGCGATCGATCCTCTTGTTTCCAGCAATTAGTCTAATTTTGGCGAAATCAGCCGCGCCCCCTCGGGCCCTCGTAGTGCCTGCTTCCCAACAAATGCGCGGGTTGATAGGTGGAGACGCGAGCACAGCCACCTTGTTTGATCGCGAGGTTTTTTTGAGATTCTCTCCCGACACCGGCTTGGTGCTAATTGTCTGCTGTCTGTCTTGAACTGACTGCTGACGGTGCAGACAACTGTCCCGCACGCTATTCCCCAATACAATTTTTTAGCGTTGGTTTGTTTGCTTTTAGGTCAACAGCGCCGAGCACTTCGCAAATTAGAAAGCCCCTGTCGGTTCTTAAAAGATGGCTCGATACTGAAAGCGACGGCTTGAGTCGAGGATGAGCCGATGGAGGGATGGAGAGGGATAAAATTTGCATTTCTTCCTTCTGCCTTCTTCCTTCTGCCTTCTTCCTTCTTCCTTTTGAAGTGCCTCTTGCTTCTTGCTTTAGCAAAGAATTTACCGGATCTTTAAGGCAAAATTGCTAGTAGCTCGCTGCTGCGATGCCCTTGTTTTTTTGCACGCGATCTGTCCTTGCGGACGGAGGTGCAACGAGCGAGTCGGGAGCAATCTGTGCTGTAGAAAGTGCAAGGTACACAAAACCGGAGACTTTTACTACTTTTGCTTAGTTGCTGTGCCATCTCCTATAGGTAGAAATGACGCCCGGTGCTTGTTAGCTTAAACTGCCGGATGTGGGATGGGGTTTAGTGGCGTGAAAGGTTGCGCGGATGACTCACCTTTAATTTATTGTATGTTGAATAGGTGCTTTCAGAAAATAGTTTTCTCTGGGCTGTACTACACTTAAGTCATAAGCCCCTTCTGGTTTCGGGGTCAAAAAATTATGTTTGCTGAATTTCGCGCCCTTTATCCCGCTGGACAGTTAATCTGTGAGTTGCTGACTGTTCATAACGGTAAGTTTGTTGTTCGCTGTCTGGTTCAGGTTGACGGCAAAACTGTTGCTACTGCTATGTCGGCTGCTGAGTCTGTTGAGGATGCGGAAGACCGCGCCCGGTTGCGAGCGATCGCTGTCCTCGGATTTGCTGCGCCCGATCGTGCGATCGCGAGTGTCGATCCGGCTCCGGTTGCTGCTGTTTCCCCGGTTGCTGCTGTTCCCCCTCCTGCTGCTGTTTCCCCGGTTGCTGCTGTTCCCCCTCCCCCTCCTGCTGCTGTTCCGGTTCCTGTTGGGCCCACAAGTGTTCCTCTCCCGGTTCTAGAAATGCCTGTTGCTGACAAGTTGCCGCCAACAGATCACAGCAATTTTGTCAAGACTGAAGCGAAATTAAATGAAGAGCCGATCGCACCTGTACCGGAACCGTTGCCGCCAACGGTCGATCGGACGGAGGCTACTGGATTTGTACCGAAGCAGTTAGACTCAGACGCTTGGCTTTCTTCTAGCTACGGCGAACCACTTCAGGAACTGGATGTGCCTACTTCTAGCCAAAGTGAACTGCTACAGGGTGCGGCCGAAGTCAGGGAATTGCAACCGATCGCAGTGGGAATCCCCAGCGATGCGATCGAGGATAATTCGGATACGATCGCCGAAATAGACGCCATCCTCAAACGCCTGCAATGGAAGAAAAAACAGGAAAGCGACTGTCTCGAACAAAATTACGGCAAGTCGTCCCAGAGAGAGCTTTCTAGCGAACAGTTAGTAGATTTTCTAGAATATCTGGAAATCTACAGCAGAACCACTGAGGAAATCAAGCGGTTGGGCTGGACTCCCAACCAAGGAAAAGATTATCTCAAACAAGGTTATGGCAAAGAAGCGCGCCATTTCTTAAATCAAGTAGAATTGCTCGACTTCCTGCAATATCTCGAATCTTTGCCTTAGTAATTCTGTAGGGTTTCTAGGTGTGATGTTTTTTATAAAAAGCTACATATAGCAGTTTTCAATTGTATGAAATACAGTAAGGACTTAACTAGGACGCCGTATCATGCGCCCCAGCATCTGTAATTCACTCCACTGAAAACTGCTATATGACTGTTAAAAATTAAAAATCAAAAATGAAGAATATTTCCTCATTTTTGATTTTTAACTTTTTATTTAGACGAGAGCGGCGATCGGTCTGCTGGCGGAAGGACGGCGATCGATCACTTGATCGACTAATCCGTAGTCCTTTGCTTCTTCAGCCGACATGAAGAAATCCCGTTCGGTATCTTCTTCAATGCGGGAAAGGGGCTGACCGGTATGGTTGGCAAGATGTTCATTCAGGCGGCGCTTGTGGTACAAAATTTCTTTGGCCTGAATTTCAATATCGGTTGCTTGTCCTTGAGCTCCGCCTAGAGGTTGGTGGATCATAATCCGGGAGTGAGGCAAACTCATCCGCTTGCCTTTAGCGCCGGCACTCAACAGAAAAGCGCCCATGCTGGCGGCCAAACCGAGACAAATAGTGCAAATGTCGGGGCGGATGTGGTTCATGGTGTCAAAAATGCCCATACCTGCTGTTACCGAACCCCCTGGGGAGTTGATATAGAGGTAAATATCTTTCTCCGGGTCTTCGGCGTCTAAAAATAGCAATTGGGCAACGATCAGGTTGGCTAAGTCTGAGTCAACCTGTTGGCCCAAGAAGACGATGCGATCGCGCAGGAGTCGCGAGTAAATGTCAAAGGCGCGTTCGCCGCGACCGGATTGTTCTATAACGGTTGGGATCATTGACCGGGCCTGCCTATTACGTATCTTTTTTTAATTTTAGCGATTTGGGTTCATTTATAGTTAGGGAGGGGTGGCGCGCGATCGAGAAATCGGCAAAATCCTTTAGTTGGAAGGGATTGGGGCGGTCATTTGGGGAAATTGTGGCGGGGTTGCGATCGGATTTCCGATCCAAGGGCGATCTATTACGAAGCAGAAACCTAAGTCAGCGATTCTTAGGAATCCCCGTGCGCTGACGCCGGGGAGGATGTCAATCTGTCCTTATCAGACTTCAAACTAAGGGGTTTTTCGATTTAAAATGCGGGTAAATTTCCTTCTCAAATAATTCTTGAATTTCTGCCGACTGCTGTGCAACTACATCTTTATAATCTTCCTCAACAGAAATATTATAACTTGCTGTGCGTTTAGCAATTTTTGGTAACCAAGCTGTGTGTAGCGTAAACCCAAATTTTAATTCAGGATGACCTAACTTACAAATCGGCCCCCCGACCAAGTTTTTTGCATCAAAAACCCAAATTTCTGACGAGTTTTTCAAGTAAATTGTACAGACAATATAGCCATCTGTCGAATCTCCATTTCCCCCTGCACGCGGGACAAATTGCGGGGAGTTTATCATGTATCCTTGGGCTTTATTATCGGCTTCAATTTCTGGCATAAACACAAACGCATCAGCTATTTTCATTTCTTGAGTGTCGAGGCGCAACAAACAAGCGGGCTTTCCTTCCTGTCGATCTAAAAGTTTTAGCAAATCCTCATTTGACACCACTCGATATTTATAGTCTTTATACAAGTTTAAAATAAATTTTGTTAGCAATTCAGGCCAGAATCCATCCGAATTCCAGTATATATTTTTTATTTTTTCAGCAGTTTTACCAGATGGCAATGTATCGCAATAGGTGTTCAGCGCCATACCCCACGTTAACTTATCATCTGAAATGACATTTGATTCAACCACTTGTCCACTTTCTACATCAATAACATAACGTCCCAGCCGGCTAATATCTGCCTCACCACTGAGCATTCCATACAAGCGTGGCGGTACAGATGTTTCTGCGCTATCAGCCCCAGAGTCAAAACTACGCAACCACTCCCCCGAATCCGCAGCACAAATATGTCCTATATGGAGCGTTATTTTTCCGTTTGAATCGTCATAATCAGCCGCAAAATGAAAGGCTTCAAGAGGAATTACTACTTGTTTTGCCACAACTTCAACTTCTTGTTTAGAATAAGCCGGTTGCTGTCCTCCTATCAGTCGTTCGCGGCGGACAATGTACACATAAGAATCGGGAGAAAGTGGACGCGATAAAATATCTCTCAGAAAGTTTTCTGTTTGTTTTCTGTTGGGAAGTGGGTTATTAAAAATTTCCGCTATCCCAACACCAAACGCTGTATCCATCAAAATCACATAGTTACGAGTCACAGCTATTTGATGCAGACTTTGGTGGATAACCACCGGGGAACGATCCTGCAAAACCAATTTCCATCGTTCAATATGGCCGCTACCATTCCAGCGCATTAAATAAACGAAATTTTGCATTTTAAATTTGAAAACATTTTCAAAAAGGCTACTAATTAACTTAAAAGCCTCCCAAATAATTTTAGCAATCCAGTTAAGTAAAAACTTAATAACGTTTAGGGTATTGAGAAAATTGAAAATCAATTCTAAAAGTTTTTTGATGGCATGAGGTAGCTTTTCTGCCTCATAAATAAACGGAATTGCTTGCATGAAATTCCCCATTGATCTGCCATAATTCACCGTAAACATTTCCTGGGTTTCCGCATCAAAAAAAGGATGCGCCGTACTCAAGACTGGCCCAAATGGCATAGATAAAGAAACTTCAGGCCGCCACTCTGCATTAGCACCCACCGGCGTTACAACTTCCAAAGTTTCCGTATCAATTTCATAAGGACGACCTGCATCATAAGTAACTAACAGCCGGTCATTTGTATCTTCAGAGGTTTTAAATTTCACAAATGCCGTGTTTAATTGATTGCGAACTCCCAACGCCATAGAAAAACGAGTGAGTCCGTGATTTTGAAACCCATATTTGTGATATTCGCTTCCGCGTTTTGTTGCTTCATCGGCATAATAACAAGGAGTTTTTGCAATTCGTGTCGTGATTTTTGCTGGTTGTTGAGTATTAAAATCAATGCGATAAATCATGCCATCGCCGTTGAAAATTGGAGTTCCATCAGGATAGGGTAAACCACGAGAATCAACCGAGCCAGCCGGTGCCACAATAAACACATGACCTTGCAAATCCTCCGGTAATTTTCCCTCAATAATATTTAGCTCAAGCTCGGTTAATTCACACCGCTTCGCCACCATTACTGCTTGTGGTACATACAGAGGGTAGTTTTTCGTCATCTCTGAAAAAGCAGGGTTCATTTGAGTATTCATGGTCACATAAAAACTTGTAGTTGTGTACAGATTAGGCTGGGTTTACCGTGTGAAAACCCAACCCTACCCCGAAAATTACCATAAAAAAAATTCGCAAAAATTGCTGAATTTAAAGATTTTTATTTGCCCTCAAATCGCTGGTAAATTTCATCAAACAACGCTCGAATGTCCTCACCCATTTTCTTTGTGTCTCCATCCCTTGACTGCAAATATTTATTCACAAGTTCCGACACCACCGGCTCATAATCCTCTCGCACATTGTAATCTGACTTTGGCGGCGAAACTACTTCTGGCAACCAAGTTGTGTGAATTGTAAACCCAATATTGATTTGTTCACTACACAGCCTGTATTTGGGGCCACTCTTTAAATTTGCGGCATCAAACAGCCAAAGTTCACTGTTATTAGAGCCATCATTACGATCCGAAAGAACCACACAAATCAGATAACCATCTGTTGAACTGCTATCCCCTCCCTGACGCGGCACAAACTGGGGAGAGTTGGCGAAATGACCTGCCGGAAACTCATAATAATCTGGCGTGGTCAGTTCAATTTCTAAGCCTTGCTGACCATTCTTTTTGCGATCAACATGAACCCGACATAACGTACTTGCTCTGCCTTCTTGGCTGATGGCTTTCACTTTACTGATGGGGAATTTACGATATTTATAATCCTTATAAATATCCCCAACAAACTGCGGCAACAGTTCTTCCCAGGCTCCAAAAAAGATCCAGTAAATATCATCAATTTTTTCGGGCTGCTTCAGCGTCATTTCCCTATAGGCATACACCGGATCTCCCCAACTAAAATCACGTTCAATTAAACAGGATCTCACAGCATCAGAACTAGGGAGTTTTGCAGGGTCAATAACATGACATCCAATGATACCCACGTCCATCCCACTCACTAAAACGCCGGGTAAACTTCGCATTCGGTTATTGATTTCGACATCGCTATAGACTGACTTATCAAAACGGCGAATTGTCTCCGCCGCATCACAAGCACAACTATGAACCGTATGTATAACAATGCCATCTGCATCTTCATATTCAACGACATAATGAGCAATTTCGCGAGGGATAATAACTTCGTGCGCTGTGACTGTTTTCTCTCCAGGTATTAATTTTTCCCGAGGAACAATCCACACTTTTGTATCTGCTAATTGGGGAATGTCTGTTAACTCTCGAATCAAAAATTCTATTTCTTCAATTAATTCCCAATGTTCAGCAAATAAAAGTTCTTCTAAAGCAATTTTAAACGCTGTATCTGCCAAAACAATGTAATTTTTAGTCAGACCCATCTGGTGCAAGGTTTGTTTGACTTTAATCGGCTTGCCATTGGGTAAAACGACTTTCCACCTGTCAAAGTTTTCTTCTCCCCGCCAACACACTAATTCAACAAAATCATCCTTAGCAAAGGCGTTCAATATTTGCAGGACAGTTTTGTATATCTTTTCGATGAGTTGATAAATCGCTTTGCCTAAACTTAAAAACGCTTTGAGGATATTTTTGTATAAGTTGCTCAGCCATTCTATGAACCCATCCAGAGGACTGGTTGTCTTCTTTGACCCTAAAGATTTCTTCAAAGGTTTCGTTAAAATCCGTAGCTGGTAAAGAAATTGTCGCAAAGTTGGTAAAAATGAAGAGATTGAGCGACCTAAATTAATTGTAAATAACTCTCCCGTGCTATAGTCAAAACACGGATGAGCGCAACTCATACTCAGCGGAAAAGGTTGCTTGGGAAACAGCGGGTTCACAGCTTTCCAATCTTTAATTAAACCTATTGGCTGTACCACTTCCATAGTGTTTGGGTCAACTTCGTAAGAGCGGCCCATATCCACAGTAATTAACAAACGATAAGGATCGGCTTGGTATTTTTTAAAAGGCGTTAATGTAACACTGAGTTGGGAAGTAACCCCCAAAGCCAGAGAAGCACGGGCAATGCCAAAATCTTTAAAGCCTAAATTTGCATAGTTGGAATTTTCATAAGTATATTTATCTGCCCAATAACTAAGGGGTTTGGCAATGCGTGTTTTCAAATGAGCCTTGCCATTTTCAAACCCAATGCGGTAAAGCATTCCATCGCCGTTATATAGAGGAGTCCAGCCATTTGTACTGGGGTCAACAATGTGTGGAGAATTGGGTTTTTTGGGGGGCGAATCAACCGAACCTGCCGGTCCCACAATAAAGACATATCCTGTTAAATCTGGTGGCAGTTCAGTAGAGATTTCTGTTAGCCCTTGTTTTACCGTCAATTGCAAAGCATCAAATTCTTCTCGACTCACAGACAACATCGCCTGCGGAAAATGTGATTTATCCGACTGACTAGAAACATTATCTAAACTTTCAGTCGCTTTGAGAGTGGGTTGAGTCATGGTTATAATTCTAGTGAAAAGATGAGAAAACTATAGTTTAAGCAGCCATCTGGCTGCATAGCTCAACAATAACCGATCGCTGCAAGCAATGTCATCCCCTTTTTACGATCCACTGGGTCAAATTCTTCAGCATTTAGATCGAGCTGTGTCATAAACTGTTGTGCAGCTTCGGTTTTGCCACACCGGTGTAAAAATTCGCTTAAACTTATAATTGCCCGTCGTTCCAAAGACACGGCACCCTGAGAATGAGCAACTTCAAGCGCTTTATGAAAACAAATTTCCGCCTCTGCATCTTTTGATTGCATAATTAACGCTTCACCTTTGATCCGGTAGAGTTCGGCTTTCCAATAAGCGCCCGTTGGGTCTGCTAATTCCAAACCTTTATCAATCAAGCTTACACATTCTTCCACCAAACCAGCATTCAGATAACCGATAGCCGTCAACATCATATAATAAATTTGTCCTAATCTTGTCCCCAGGCTTAAATAAGCTGTTAAATTTTGCTGCATTTGTCTCAAACCTAACTCGATTTCTCCTGACTGCTGGTTTGCCGAACCCACGACAATACTCGTCAAAGTCCCCCAGAAATAAAACTCGTTTTCCATGCAGAAATTAATTGTCATTTTCCCATATTTTTGGGTACTAGGTAGATTTTGTAAGTAGTGATAAATCTGAGTTTCATAGAAATAAGCAAGGGCCAAAGAAAACGGGTGTCCTATCTTTCTAGCTAAACTCAATGATTGTTCCTTTTTCTCAAGAGCTTGCCGACCATAACCACGTAACCACAAGCATATTGATAGAAGAGCAAAATTCGCTACCCCCGAATCTTGTCCATAAATAAAAGCAAGGGAGGAATGTTTTTGATCATCGTAATAGAATAAAGACCGTTCTAGGTGAAATTGAGCCTGAACTAAATCTCCCATATAAAGTAAGTTCGCACCCATAGAATGATGAGCAGTTACCTGCATTCCCGAATCTTCGGAATTGTCTGCTAGACAAAGAAGTTGTTGTGCTAATTCTCCGGCGGTTTTTGTATCTCCTTGTCCAATATGCGCTGCAAATAACCCCCACAACATCGGAAAAAAATTAGCTGTTTCTCCGAGCTCTTGCGCCAATTCCCGCGCTCTGGTAAAAGTGTTAATTAATTCAGGCGAACCATAACCTTTAATTGCCGTTAGCGGCGCACCCAAAGCTATGTGCAACCGCAATTCTTGCTCTTTTCTCTCCACCGTACCCGGCAAGGTTTCTAACCACTGCAACGCCTCTGTAAACAACCCTAGCGCCTCCCGCAAAGCGTGCGCCCGCACCGCCTGCTCCCCCGCCTTTTCTAAATAAAAAATCGCCTTTTCTGCAACCCCCGCTTTACTCCAATGATGTGCCAAAATCGCATAAAACCCCGACAACTCTTCATCACTTCTTTCATACCACAACGCCAAAAATTCATGAACTTGCCGGCGCTGCGAGTACAACATCAAACCATAAGCCACTTCCTGAGTAATAATATGCTTAAACATATACCCCAAATCCGGCTCCGGCGTCTCCATCGGGGTAAGATCGAACCGCTGTAACTTCATCAAATAATTAGCCAACTCAGGCTTATCCCCCTCAATAGGATGAATATCTCGCAACAACTGAAATCCAAAAGACCTACCAATCACGCTCGCCACTTTCAATGTAAGCTGTTCACTAGGAGAAAGCCGATCGATCCGCGAAGCAATCACCCCCTGCACCGTAGCAGGAAACTTTAGCTCACTCAAATTACCAACCCCCGCAGCAATCCGACACTCCCCATCATGAATTTCTATCACCCCCGCCTCGCGCAAACCATAAGCCAATTCCTCACTAAAAAACGGATTTCCTTCTGTTTTTTTCTCAATTAACTCCACCACGCGATCGGGCAAACTTTTTACCCCCAAACGCTGAGACAAAAACAGTCGCGTATCTGTAGCCGGCATTGCTTCCAAATGCAACTGTTCTACCCCTTCTATCATCAGCACTCGATCGTATTCCTCCGGCATCGGCTCACCCATTGGTCTCGTCCCTATCACCAATAACAAGCGCTTCACCTTCTGCGCCACCGCCAAAATCAGCGCCCAACTTGACGAATCCAACCAATGGGCATCCTCGAAAACAAGCAACTTAGGAGAGCGATTGACCGAATCCTGCAACAATTGCACCAACAAATCCCGCGTCGCTTCCGCCCGTTGCTGCCCCACCAACCCAGCCGATACCTCTGTATCCGGCAAATCTAAACCCAAAACCCCATTTAAAAGTGGCGCTTTTTCCAACCATTGCGGTTCATCCTCCAATAAATCTAAAACCTGACGTTTTTTCGCCTCTAAATCGGGTAAAAAAGACAAATCCCACAAGTGACTAAATACCTCGTTCCAAGCATGATAAGGCTTCGATCGAGCGATCGCATCCCCCGCACCAACCAAACTTCCGACCCCCAATTCTTGCGCTTGCAAAAGCAAATTTTCTATCAAGCAAGACTTGCCAATTCCTGCCTCCCCACAAATCATAACCACTCCAGAAATACCCGCTTTCAACTGCTCTAATTTCTTCCCTAACAACAACCGTTCTTTTTCCCGCCCCACAATCGACTTTTCCGTTTTTCCTGTCATCCACCAAGGCAAATCTTTACGCACATCCCCAAGCGGACAAAATACTTGAACGACTTCTTCTATACCTTTAACTTTAATGGGAGTTAACGATTCAAACTCTATTTTTTCTTTGGCAAACTCAAACGTCCCTTCATCACACAAAATTCCGTCCTTCGCAGCCTGCATCAATCGCGCCGCTAAATTCACAACCGCCCCGATAATCGTGTATTCTCGACGTTGCTCGCTGCCAATTACACCACTATAACAAGTACCAGTCGCGATCCCTATATTCGGTTGCAATCCTAAACTTCTTAAGTTTTCTAATAACGTCATTCCCGCCATCACACAACGCACCGAATCATCCTCATGGGCAAACGGCGGCAAACCAAAACCAATCACCAATGTACTACCTTTATCATCTACCAAAAACTTATTTAAAGTTCCCTCATAAACTTGCAAAATATTTTGGATAGCATTAAGTATAGTTGAAATAAAATCTAAAGCCCCCTCCGCATCATAATCCATCCCAGGCAAATTTAAAAACATCACACTCACTCGTCGTAAATCGCCTAACCAATCAGTTTGACCTACTTTTAAACGCTGCAAAACCCCCAAACTTACATATCTTTCCAGTCGTTCTTGCATCTCATCATAAATCGGGGTGGGAGCCGATTCAACCACATTTAGAAACCTTCTATCCGCGACAGACTTTAAAAGATTAAATCCCTCCAACCGCACCACATTAGAAGCTAATAATTCTCCCACAAACTGGTCTTTGATTAACTCCCAAGCCGTCAGCGACAAACAAGCTTCACCTATACCCGCAGCCGTTTCTGCAAGCGCCACTTGAGCAATAGGTTCCCCCGCCACAAGATACTCCCATCGGCCATTCGTTCCGCCGATGTAAAACTCTTTTAAGTTACCCGCCCCAATACCAATATGCAATCGCAACTGGGCATTGGCTGCTTGATATTCACCCAAATCATTTAAAATCGCCAAAGCACATTGCGCCGCACAATAAGTCGCTAGATCTAAAGACAAACTTTCCGCCGGCCAAATCGCCAACATAGCATCGCCAGCAAACTTAATAATATCTCCTTTATGTGCTATTATTAATTCAATTAATTGACCAAAATAAGCATTTAAATGAGTCGTTAATTCTTCAACTCCAATAGAACCTTTTTGAGCAAGACGTTCAGTAAGAGCAGTAAAACCAGAGATGTCAACAAATAACACTGCTGCCTCAAAAGACCCACTAGCCGGAGAAGCAAGAGGAGTAGGATCTGCAGCAAAACAATTTAAGACACGAATCGGTAAAAAACTGGCAAGGTTTTCAACAAAAGTAGGCATAATTCGTCACACAGAGACTAATAGTACAATTGGCGGTATACTTCAAAGAGTCTAACAAATTACGCACCCTGAAGACAGAAAACATTCCCCATCTATGTATATACGCTCTATTTCTTCAGCCGTTCGTAGCGTAGTTAACATCTAGGTAGGGCTTGCGGAAAAAACATGAAACCATTATATCAAGTGAAAAGGTTAGGCTTTTTACGCCAAGCTGTTGAACTAATTTATTAACTAATAGAGGCTATTTATCTTCCTGCGATAGTATTATACGTATTATTAATTAACTGACATCCTCGGATTGCAACCCCTGCTCCAATAACAGGGAATTGATATCAACAAAGATGTAAGTAAATCAGGACTTACGCACTATCAGGCTCAAAACAAACGGTTCCGATTACTTCCCTTGGCTCGTAATGACAGAAATACGTTGTTTTTGCATAATTTCTATAAATGTATTATAAACAGTATTATAATCAAGAGCCTTTGAGGGTTAAGTTTTGTTACTCATTACTTGCCAACCACCTACTTGTTATACCAAACCCGGCTTATTTACCCCATTTATGATGGTTCCCAGAAACTTCGCCCGCTTAAGCTATATCGCAAGCTATGTTAATGGCTGAGGGGAGATCCAACCCGAATTTGGTATTACTCAACTGTTTGACTCAAATTTTTATCACCCAACCACGGCGGTACATTCCATACAAAATTAACCACCAAAATAATACCGCAGTCACGGCAAATGCCAGAGAACCATTCAGCGGCCCCGCCCACGGCACAAACCAGTTTTCATAAATCCAAGTGTAAGTTGTTGGAGCATTTGCACCAGTGCCGATATGAGTTTTTAAGAGAATTCTGGCAACTATACCGGAAGCAACAAACAGGAAAATTGCATTCACTCCCATGATTTCAAAAGGCCTCCCCCATTTCCAATCCCGCACTTCAATTGTTTCGTAGCAAGCTGCTAGCAATAGCAAGGCCCAGCCAGCAGTAAAAACTACATAAGAACTTGTCCAAAGTTGTTTGTTGATCGGAAATAGAAATCCCCACAAGTGGCCGATTACCACGCAACTGAGACCGCAGATTGCTAAGTTGATACTGGTGCGGGTTTTGATTTGCTGTACTCGCAGCCATTCTCCGGTAAAGTAGCCGATCAGGACTGTTACAACTGCGGGTAAGGTGCTCAACAGTCCTTCTGGATCGAAGGGGCCGCCTTTGTAAAGATGCTGGCTGCCAAGAATTAGCCGATCGACATATCCTCCTAAATTTCCTTCTGGCGTGAGTTCGCCGGCAGTGTACCCCCCTACAGTAAATACGGTTAAGGCAGCCCAATAGCCCAAAAGCAGGGCAAGAGCGAGCAGTTTTTGATTGCGGGGGGAAAGGTTGAGAATGACGATCGCACTGATGAAATAAGCTAAGCCGATGCGCTGCAATACTCCCATGATGCGGATTTTACCGAAGTTTTCCACTGGGGCGCTGTTGAGAAGTACGTCAAGGGCGATCGAAGATGTATTTAGCAGCAACCCTAATATAAATAAAATCGCCGCGCGGCGCGCAATTCGCCAGTAAATATTTGAAGAAGGAAGAAGGAAGAAGGAAGAAGAAAGAGGGTTTTTAGCAGATTCTGATTTTTCCTTTTTTTGTGTAATTTTTGAGGTGTCTCTTCCGGTTTTTGAATAATTTTGAATATATTTAGACAGCGAGAAAGACATCGCGCAGCCAACGATGAACAAGAAAAACGGAAATACTAAATCTGTCGGGGTGCAGCCGTGCCATTCTGCGTGTTCTAGCGGCGGATACACCTGTTTCCAACTACCGGGGTTGTTGACGAGAATCATGGAGGCGATCGCAATTCCGCGAAAAACATCAAGGGATTTGAAGCGCATAAATTAAGTTATTTGTTCACTGTTCACTATCTTAGCGGATGCCCATTTCCTAATTCTTTTCGGCCCAATGCCAAATTCCCAATTCCCAATTCCCAATTCCCAATTCCCAATTCCCAATTCCCAATTCCCAATTCCCCATTACCTATATCTCTATTCCTTCCAGAGTCATTATGACTGCATTTTTCATCAACATATCGCAGCGTTCGGCATAAAAAGATGCTGCCTTATCATACTTGTTGATTTGTAAAACGCGCAGAAACATTTGCCTTGCTTGTGCAAATTGCTGCTGGTAGTGAAAAAAAATTCCCTGTTCAAAATAAGTTTGAGTTTGTGCTTTTAGTTCGATCATTGTCGGCGAGTCGCCATCGTAAATTTCAAATACAGCCACAGGTGTTTGTTTTCCTTTTACTTGAACGCGATCGAGAAATCGGCACTTGTAATGTTGAGGATCGTCTATCCGGCAAAGGGTTTGGACGCTAGCTACAATAGCCACCCCATAAAGCTTTGTCAATCCTTCCACGCGGGAAGCTAAATTAACGGCATCAGAAATCACCGTACTTTCCATTCGTTCCGCTTCGCCAATCGTACCTAACATTAAAGTCCCCGTATGCAAACCAATCCCTATCGAAATAGGTTGATAGCCACTGTTTTGCCTGTGTCTGTTATAAATTTTCACTTGCTGCTGCATCTCTATTGCTGCTTGCACAGCATCTTCAGCCCTGTTAGGAAACAAAGCCATAATCCCGTCACCAATATATTTATCTATAAAACCGTTGTACTCGCGGATAACTGGACCAACTCGGCTTAAGTAAGAGTTGAGAAATTCAAAATTTTCTCGGGGAGACATACTTTCTGACAGACTTGTAAATGAGCGAATGTCGGCAAACATAATCGTCATTTCTGCTTGTACAGAGTCTCCTAGTCTGGCATCAACGATGCTTTCTCTTTTGAGAAACTTCAAAAATTCACGGGGTACAAAACGGGCTGATGCGGCGGCTATTTTTTCGAGTTCGCTTTTGCTGGACTCGATTTGATTGAGTGATCTAAATGCTCTCAGTGCGGTGACGACTGTGGTAAATAATTTTTTATTAGTAAGTTCGGTTTTTGTTTTGTAATCATTGATATCGTAGCTGACAATTACTACATCTTCTGGTACTTGTCCGGGCTGTCCAGTGCGTAAAATAATTCGCACAATTTGATTATTTAAAATATCGCGGATGTATTTAACTACTTCCAAGCCGGCTTCTTCTGTTTCCATAACTACATCGAGTAAAATCAATGCTATGTCGTAGTTATTTTGGATTATTTCTTTCGCTTCTTTCCCTGAGTAAGCGCTGATAAATGTTATAGTTTTACCTTCAAATTTAAAATCGTTTAAGGCTAGTTTAGTAATATTATGAATTTCTATTTCATCATCTACAATTAATATTTTCCAACTTTCTTCTAGCGGTTTTTGTTCCGCCTCGTCTTCCTCGGCAAATATTAATTCATCATCCCCCGCCGCGATTAATTCGTCATCGCCCGCAGCCAACAGGTTTTTACTAGCTTCTGACATATATCGTTCTCCTATATAAAACTTATATCCATGTTGGCGGTCTCATAACTAATTGCTCATTTTAGCGGGAAATTCAATCATAAATTTTGTGCCTTTATTGACTTGACTTGTGCAGTTAATTGTGCCTTTTAGTTTTTGAGTAACAAGGTTATAAATAATGTGCAGTCCCAATCCTGTGCCTCCCTGACCTCTTTTGGTGGTAAAAAACGGTTCAAAAATTTTACTGAGATTTTCTGGGTCAATTCCTTTGCCGTTATCGGCATATTCAAATATTAGCCGATCGCCCTCTAGTTTGAAATCAAAAGCCAGAACTCCTTCGTCTTCTCCATCGTAGGCGTGAAGTAGGGAATTCAACACCAGATTTGTCACAATTTGACACACTACGCCGGGGTAACTGTCCACTACAATATTTTCATCACACTTAATCTCTATTTTGTGCTTAGTTCTTCTTAGTTTGGCTGTTAAGGATGTCAAAATTTCCTCTAGATAGTTTTTAACATTAAACCTGCGTTTTAACTCGCTAGACTGATCTACAGCTACTTCTTTAAAACTGTGAATCAAGTCTGCCGCCCGCGTGAGGTTAGATAAGATCATATTACTGCTTTGCACGGCGGTATCCAGAAACTTTTCTAATTCGGAACGTTTTATTTGGCCGTTACTGTAAACCTCAAAAAACTTTGTGGCTTTTTCAGCAAGCAGCGAGGCGGCGGTGATGCCGATGCCGATGGGAGTATTGATTTCGTGGGCAACACCTGCAACCAACCCGCCGAGGGCAGCCATTTTTTCCGACTCTACCAGTTTATTTTGAGCCGATTTTAAGTCTTCTAAAGTTTGGGAGAGCTCGGAGGTACGCTGCTGTACTAAATTTTCGAGATTGTGATTGAATTGGTGCAAATTGTCGTAAAGTTGGGCATTTTCGATGGAGATAGAAATTTGAGAAGACAGCAGTTTTAATATTTCTAACCTGTCTGGTGTAAAAGCGCCTGTAGTCAGATTGTTTTCTAAATATAGAATGCCAGTGAGTTGGCTTTGATTAATTAACGGAGTGCAAAGAATTGATTTAGGTTGAACAGCCATTATATAGGGTGTGCGAGTAAATTGTCCTTCGCGGGTCGCATCGTTTAAAACTATACTTTCCTGGGTGCGAGCGACGTAATTCACAACTGCAACTGCCAGCAAAGTTACTTCTCGATCCTCGCCTACAAAATCTATCGGAATTGATTGCATGACAGCAACGCGATCGACATCTACAGATCCTGATGCTTCAATCACCCATTGACCCTCTTTTTCTAGTATTAAAAAGCCTCTTTGCCCTCCGGCATTTTCAATAACAATTTTCATCATTTTTGCCAGCAGTTTGTCTAGAACTATTTCGCCGGCTAAGGTTTGCGATGCTTTAACTGCTGTGGTCAAGTCTAGCACGCCTGCAATGTCGTTCGTAGTGGAAGCGCTGCTGGTAGATTTGTGAGTTTCAATATTAGTTGAAATCGAGCTTGAAGTTAGCAAGTGCGAGTATTTTGATTCTAAATGCGATGCTTTGGCTATTGCTCCCCAGCGCTGATAGCAATAACGCGCTTCTGTCAAGTAAGTTTTAGAATTTTTTTCTCGTCCTATGGATAGATAAAAGGCTCCTGCTAATTCTGCTGCTAGTGCTTGTACCTGTATGTATCCGTTTTCTTGGGCTCCTTCAATTGCGCGATCGTAATATTCCATTGCTCTCACAACATTGCCCAAAACACGCGCTTTTTCTGCAGTAAGTAAGTCGCATTTGTGCTGAAGATTCATGGGTGCATAAAGGGCTTTTTGTTGGAGTTTTTTCCGGTTACTGACAGCGTAAAAAATATGCTCTTCTTGTTCCTCATTTGTGGCAGATGGATAGGCTGCTAGACGGGCGAGAGAATCGTAAAACTGGTATTCAGAAACATTGATAAAGCCTGCAACTCCGTCTAAATATACTTCGGCTTGCGCGGCATTTTCTAGCGCTGTAGCGGTATCTCCAAATAAATAGGCTAGTATTAATTTTTGCAAATAAAAGTGCTGTAGTCCCACCCTATCGTTAGCTTTCAACAGCAGCGACAACAATTTTTCTTCGCTGTATGCTTCACCTAACACAAGGTGTGGACTTTCCAATTTTCCCATCAATTGCAAAATAGTGTGCCGATAGATTTGATTCCAAGTCAATACAGTTTCTTGCTTGAGTTGAAACAGCAAATGGTTGTAACTTACCATTCTCCGTTCCAGTTGTGGCAATTCTTGACCGATGAAATACAAAGACTGACAAATATTTACGGCTGCATATCCAACACATTCTAAATCCCCATTTTCTAGCGCGCTTTGATAGGCGTCCTCTAATAGCGGCAAAGAGTCTTTAATGTGATGCTTGCCGTTCATCAAAATGAATGCTACTAAATTAAGCGTTTTGCTTTTGAATTCTAACGCATTTAATCTATCGCTCAAATTCAAAGCTAATTGACCGAAGCGATCGCCCGATTCAATATCTCTAACTATTCCTTTTAAAATTGCTCCGTAATTAGCATAACCGAAGGCAGAAAAAGTAGAATTTCCGTAATTAATAGATAAATTAACTTGCTCGCACACAATTAGCGGCAGCAGCACAGGTTCAACTATAAATGTAGCTGAAAACATACTGGAAAGAACGCGCATAGTTGCTAATTTATGCGGGTTTGTCATAATTGGCAAGTTAATTAAATCTTCTATTTTCTTTTCGGTTAAATAACCTGCCGTTTTAGCCAGTGCTTGCTGAATGTGGAGGGGAATCGGCGATTCGGGAAAGTTGATTCCTAACATTTTTAGTGCTTCCCGACCAATTTTTACCGATTCTTGGAGTTTGGTTTGCATCGCACAAGCTATGATTCTGATTTCAAAAACTTTGATTTTGTCTAGTTCATTTTTTGCGTGTTGCAGGACAATTATCGCCCATTTTTCCATTGGTTCAAAGTCGGTATTGAGGTAAGCAGCTTCTGCTGCTGACTCGTAGAGTGCCAGAGTTAAGTCGTAGTCAGTTTGCCAACTTTCGGGGGGCAGCAGTTCAATACCTGCGGTTAAATATTTGAGGGCAAGTTCGTAAGCTGCACTTGCTTTTGCTTTGCGGCCCGCAATTAAATTTAATTGGCATAATTGAAATTGTTCTAATTGGCTGCTAATGATTCCTTTGGCCGAATTTAGTTGGTTTACGGTATCAAAAATATGCTCTTCTAATTGCTCTGGCGGTGCATTTTGCAGTAAAAAATTGCCTATTTTAAGATGAATTTCTTGTTTCTGATAATCGGATATTAAAGCATAAGCTGCTTGCTGCACTCGCTCATGCAAAAATTTGTAAGTTGCGCTAGGAATATCAGACACTGGCAGGGAAAATTCATCGGTAAAATCTCTAGATATTGTGTCTGTTACTTCTGTGCTTGCTGCTAGTGCAATCGGAATTTTGTAGGCGTTATTCACGAGCAAAATCAGACCTGAATGAAGTGCATCTCCGAGGTCTGTTGCTGCGGACGCCAGAGGCTTTTCGGCGAGTGTTGAGAGAATTTTTAAATCAAATTTGTTCCCGATACAAGCGGCTAATTTAAGGAGTTCCTGGGTATTCTCTGAAAGTTTCTGAATGTTATCTATCATTAATTCTACAACATTGTCAGTTATTCCCATTTCTTGTATTTGTTCGATATCCCACTGCCACTCGCCTGTGACATGGCATTTTTTCACAATTTGCTCTGAGATTGGTTGCGCTAAGCCCGACAGGTTAGGTTCAGCTAGCTCGACCACATTATTCGAGGGTGAAAGTTTAAATTGAATCAAACTTTGTGAGTAAAGAAATTTTATTAATTGAGTTAAAAAGAATGGATTTCCAGCGGTTTTTTGCCAAAGCAATTCTGCTAAACTCAGGGATTTTTCGGGGGCGCAGTTCAAAGTATCGGCAACGAATTGGTTGACGCTGTTTATCTCTAAAGGCGAAAGGCCGATCGCCCTCACAGTCCCACCTGCTTTTTTAATTGCTTCGGCGGTCAGCATTAGGGGATGATTTGCATCTACTTCCTGCTCTCTATAAGCTCCAATTATTAATAAATATTGAGTTCCCAGGTCAGTTGCTAGCAGTTCTATTAACTTGAGAGATGCTGAATCGACCCACTGCAAGTCGTCTAGGAAAATTACTAGGGGATGTTCTTTTTGAGCAAAGACGCGGATGAAGTTTTGAAATACTAAATTAAAGCGGTTTTGAGATTCATTTGCTCCTAAATCTGGGACGGGGGGCTGCGGCCCGACAATCAGTTCTACTTCGGGAATAGCTTCAATAATTACTTGGCAGTTGCCGCCGATTGCTTTTAAAATTTTTTGTTTCCACACATGGATTTCTGCGGCATTTTCTGTGAAAATTTGTCGCAACAAATCTTGAAAAGCTTGGAGCAAAAAAGCGTAGGGAATATCGCGTTTAAATTCCTCAAACTTGCTGTCAATAAAATACCCGTTTTCCCGCCGACTCGGCTTGTAAACTTCATATACTAACGACGATTTGCCCACACCTGCGGCACCAGAAATCAGCACGATTTCTGTGTTGCCCCGCCTCATCCGCTGGAAGATACTGAGAAGCATATTAACTTCTACTTCTCGCCCGTAAAATTTTTGGGAAATTTGCAGGTGACTTGACTGATCTTGCTCGCCGAGGGTTATGTGGGAAATTTCGCCTGTAGTTTGCAGTTGAACGAGACAATTTTCCAAGTCGTACAAAAGTCCGAAAGCACTTTGATACCTGTCTTCGGCTGTTTTTGCTAATAGTTTTATGACGATATCGGAAACGACTTGAGGAATCTCCTTGGTTCCTAATTGATTGATTCTGCCTTCGATGCTTCTGCTTTGTACTTTTTGCTTTCTGTTTTCACAAGGAGAAACTGGCGTTTTGGCAAGATGGCAGTGTACTAATTCCATAGGATCGATCGCCTGAAAAGGCAATTCGCCACAAAGCATTTCATAAAAGGTGACTCCTAAAGAATAAAAATCGGTGCGGTAGTCGATCGCCCGATTCATGCGTCCCGTTTGTTCAGGAGACATATAGGCGAGAGTGCCTTCGAGTAAATGGGGATGGCTGGGGGCGGGGTTTTCGCCCGGTAGCAGGGAGGCGATCGCAAAATCAGCAATTTTGACATCTCCTGTCTCGATATTGACAATAATATTGCTGGGTTTAATATCTTTGTGGATAATGTGGTGCTCGTGGAGTTGCCCAATAGTTTCGGCTAGTTTGATGGCAATATGCAGAAATTGTTGTAACTCTAGCTGGTTGTTGCTGAGAAAGTCTTTTAGGGAAATCCCACCAAAATCTTCTAAAACTAAAACAGGAAAGTGATTGTATGTTTCTATTTTGTAAAGCTTGACTATTCCGGGCAAGCTCAAATTTTTCAGAATTTCGGATTCCTGCAGGAGTTGGGATATTTGCGCTGGGGTAGGGTATGTCGGGGTGAGAGTTTTGAGGATAACGGGTTTTTGTTCCTCAAGCTGCATCCCTCGATAAATAACTGTGTGAGGGTTTGTATAAAGTTCTTCGTCAATGCGGTATCCAGGGATAGAAATCATGATATTTGGGGATAATTTTAAATATCTGGTTATACAATTTTAAATGTTAGATTGGGAATGATTGATGCCATAAGATTTTGAATCAGACCTACAGTTACATTCTTTTTTACCACAAGTATTATTAAGTAAGTGGAAATACACATCGCCGATCGAGTGTGGTTTTTACGGCAGTAAACTGGCTACTATTATATAGCTGAGCTAAATCCATCCCTAAAGGGCCCCCCTAGATACTTTTTTTGTCGCTTATTTACTTATCTATATTTTAGTCTTCAAAAAATCAGAAGTCGCACTTTGCTATCCCGCCAGTGCCAAAATAAACGGGTGCGTGCAAATCAACAGCTAAAATCTAAAAAAATCATGCAGAATATAACTGCCTCAAATCCAGCTAATGCGACCGATCGCGCTTTTGGCACCGCAGACATTCAATTGCTGGTAGTGGATATAGACGGCACGATCGCAGGTTTGTCAAATACCATCCGAGAGCCAGTCAAGCAGGCAATTTTGGCTGCCGAGTCGCGGGGAGTGAAAGTGGCCGTCGCTACGGGCAGGATGTACCGCTCAGCTTTGCGTTTTCACCGCGACATCGGCTCAACATTGCCACTGATTTGCTACCAGGGCGCGTGGATTCAAGATCACGCTACTCAAAAACGGCTGCGGCACTTGCCGCTGTCGAAACAAACTGCTCTGCAACTGTTAGACCATTTTGAAGAACCGCATTTGCGACCGCTCCTTTCGATCCATTTCTACATTGAGGATCAACTTTACGTGCCGGAAATTACCGCAGCTACCCGAATTTATGCCGAACGATCGGGCATTGAACCAATCGTGATTAAAGATTTGCGGCGAGATCTTCCGGGGGAACCGACGAAAGTTTTGGCTTTGTGCGAGAATCCGGGGGTACTCGACGGCTTGCTCAGCAGTATGCGCCTGCGCTACACGCCTGCGGAGCTTTATTTGACTCGATCGGTTGCTACTTTTTTTGAAGCTACGCATCCTGTGGCGAATAAGGGAGATGCCGTGCAGTATTTAGCGGAGGAACTTTTGGGTTTGCAGGCGGCGAATGTGATGGCGATCGGCGACAATTTTAATGATGTAGAAATGATTGCCTACGCGGGTGTGGGCGTGGCAATGGGCAATGCTCCTGATGGCGTGAAGGCTGCTGCTGATTGGGTGGCGCCGGATGTGGAGGAAGATGGGGTGGCGGCTGCGATCGAACAATTTGTTTTGGGCGATCGTTGATATTTGTAGCACAAATACCGCAGGGGCCGGTTTAGCGACATTTGGAAAAAATGTATATCAACCCGCCCCGACCCAGCGACAATTTATTATTATATAACTCTCTAGTTTTGAGTTCTATGCAATCAAATTTTGATTATAAAAAAAATCCACAATTTCGGATTTTTCGAGATTAAGTCGAGTCAATTACTTTGTTTGCAACATCCGAATATTTATTTAACGAACCGCGAAGACGCTAAGAACGCAAAGGAAGAATTGAAGAAAGCGGGGCGGGCTTACGGATCTTCTGGATGTGAATTTATAGATAATTTAAAACTATTAAAAATGGGTTCCAACAGAAAGAGCACCGACGACTGGCCGTGTTTCGTCTCGGTGCTCTTACTGGTTCGCTCCTCACACGTCCATCAATATAGCTGACTCAGTAAATTGTGTCAATACTTTTGCCAAAAATTGTTTTTTGAGTCGGCTGCTGCCGGGGTGTCGGTGCGGTGGAGCGAGGCAAAACTCTTGCAATACAAGGGTTTGACTCGATCGCCCAAGGGTTGGATTCAGCAGAAAAATTTTACTTCACTTCCACCAGCCAGTCCAAAATCAGAGCGTTGACTTCACTCGGCCGCTCGTCGTGGGGACAGTGGCCTGTGTTGGGAATGGAAACAAATTTCACTGGTTTATCGTTGGCGGCCAATTCTTGATAAATCTGGCTGCCGGCGATCGGCGTCCAGGGGTCGTCTGCGCCCCAAAGTACCAATAACGGACGATCGAGTTTGGGCAGCAATTCTGACGGTTGAGGGCCGGCTGGGGCTGTGAGAATCGAGGCAAACACTTGTTGAGCTCCGGGTTCGCAGGAGGGGGCGTGGAGGAGTTCTACGAGTTCGTCAGTGATGGCTTCGCGGTTCCCGTAGACTTGGCGCAGGGTGTTGCGGATACGGTGTTTTTGGCGGATGTTGTTGAACATAAAGGGGCCGATCAGGGGCGATCGAACTAATTTAGTAAAAGTCCCCATCACTACTCGCAGCGGGAAATTTAGTTCGTCGGGCCGGTGGTTGAGCCCGCCAGCACAGTTGATTAAGACTGCGCCGGCTGATATTTCTAGATGGTTGGCGACTACCATCAAACTCAGCAAAGCGCCGATCGAATTCCCGACAAATACAGCCGGTTCCTGTACCAGATCCGCCCAGAAATCAGTCAGCAATTCTTCCCACAATTCCAGAGTGTAATCGAGGGCTGGTTTGGCGGAAGCACCGAATCCCAGCAAGTCCAGAGCAAATACGCGATAGCCGCCGGCCGCTAGTGGGGGGATATTTTGCCGCCAATGTCCGATCGAAGCCCCAAATCCGTGAATCAAGATCAGAGGGCGGCCGGTTCCTTGAACGGTATATTGGATTTTGTGACCTTTCCAAGTCCAAATTAGCTTTTCAAAACTCGTTGTAGATACTACCTGTTGTGCTGTCACGGTTCTTAATGTAAATTTTCGTTAACTTCTTTAATCATAGCAGCACAATCCCTCTAAGGGCGGCCTCGGAGCAACGCCCCACACGAACATTGAAATCTTGAGAAGGATGGAAGATATCAGATTAAATAAATAAACATACTTCCTTCTTTCTACCCCTTTTTCCTTCTTCCTTTTTCCGACTTCCATCGGACTGACATCCGTTACATCCGTTACATCCGTTACACAATCCGTTGCCGAACTTTCTTCTTCCTTATTCCTTCCCAATTCCCAATTTTTACTTTTTTCCTAGCAACCAATAAGTCATCATATCCCCCTTACCTTTTACCGGAATCAGACCTCGCCTCTCAAACAAATACTTATCTTTCAAAAGCTCATAAGTAACATCAGTAACTTGGATGCTGCCTGCAAAACCCGTAGCTTCCATCCTCGCCGCTACATTCACCGTATCTCCCCACAAATCATACGTAAACTTGCTCACACCAATCACTCCCGCAACCACCGGCCCGGAATTGATGCCGACGCGAATTGCCAGTTTTTCCCCTGTCTCGGCGCACAACTTTGCTATTTTTGCCTGCATTCCCAGGGCCATTTGGGCGATCGCCTCGGCGTGATCCTGTCTCGGCGTAGGCAAACCCCCGACTACCATGTAAGCATCGCCAATAGTCTTAATTTTCTCCACACCGTACTTTTCAGCTAACTGGTCGAAGTGGGAAAAAATTACGTTTAAGCGCTTTACCAACTCGGTGGGAGACATTCTAGCAGACAACTCAGTAAAGCCAACAATATCAGCAAATAAAACACTTACTTGGGCAAAACTGTCGGCAATTGTACTTTGCTCTGCCTTCAAGCGTTCTGCGATTGGTTTGGGTAAAATATTTAACAGCAACTTCTCGCTTTGTTCTTGTTGAACTTTTAGCGCTTCTTGTGCTAATTTGCGCTCGGTAATGTCAGAAACAGTACCCTCATAGTAAAGCAGCTCACCTTTTGAATCTCGAACAGCCCGAACATTTTCTGACACCCAAATCCGGCGCCCGTCTTTGCGACATACCATAGATTCAAACCCCGAAACGGCATTTTCAGCATCCATAGCAGCCACAAATTCGAGGCGGCGTTCCGGGTCAACGTACAGTTGCTGAGCAATATTTTTAATCTCGGACATCAGTTCTTCTGGGGATTCGTAACCGTACAATTTTGCCAAAGCTGGATTAGCGCTGATATAGCCTCCTGAAGGCGTGCTTTGAAAAATGCCTTCCATCGCATTTTCTACAATACTGTGATATTTTTCTTGAGCGATACGCAGCAATTCTTCTGCTTGTTTTCGCTGAATCAAAGAACCTAATTGAGTGCCGACTGCATTAAAAACGTCTATAAATCGCGCGTCTTTCCGACAAGACGAAATTTTAAAGAAAACTAGCACGGCTAATACTTCATCGCCTACCAAAATCGGCACGCCAAAACCCGCTTTGAATCCAAGTTCTACTGCTATTTGACTTCGGAGAAAATGGGGGTATCCCCGGGAAATATCTTCTACCCATTCCGGTTGCTTGGATGCCCAAACTCGTCCCGGTAGCCCTATATTCATGGCAAATGTCAGTTTTTCGCTTTGCCTGCGGAACGATTCCATCCTCGGGTTGCTTGCATACCAACCCCGGGCAGATTGCAGCACAGTTCCTTCTGCATCAGGAATCCAAGCTTCTCCTACATCCCATCCGATTGTTTCGCCAACATGGTGCAGAATTACTTCTAAAGCTGAGTGAAAGTCTACAGCTTCGCCGATCGCCCGCGTCGTTTCCAGCAAAAACCGGATTGATTCTTCAGCCCGCTGCCGTTCTGCGATTTCTTCCTGCAATCTAGAATTGCGATCGTGCAGTTCCCTAGCTTGCTGTTGCAGTTTGGATTGCAGCAAACGAAGGGAAAGTTGGTTTTGGACGCGGGCTAAAACTTCTTCTACTTGAAAAGGTTTAGTAATATAATCCACTCCTCCTACTTGAAAAGCTTTAACTTTTTCCAGCACGTCATCTAGCGCACTAATAAAAATTACCGGAATATCTTTAGTTTTTTCGCTTAACTTTAACTGCTCACAAACTTCATAACCGTTCATTTGCGGCATATTAATATCTAGTAAAATTAGATCTGGAGGAGATATTTGTGCCCCTTGCAAAGCCAAGTGTCCGTTAATAGCCTTCCTGACATGATACCCGTGAGATGTCAGCATAGTGGATAAAAGTCGCAAATTATCCGGCATATCGTCAACGATCAGAATGTCTTTAGGAGTCGCTGGTAATGGATGGTCGTTCATCATAATATAATTGAGTTAAATCGATAATGATATCTATCCGAAAATTATCGACTAAATCTGTTAAAGCGTTAGCGAGATTTGCCTCAGTTTCGGGAACTTCCTTGATCAGTTCGAGGATGCGGTTGTCGTCAACACAAAGTGCTGCTCGGTGCAACTCGACCACCCAGTCTGTGGGCATTACACTCAAATCCTCGGTGGTCAAACTTTTAAGCAGCGTCGGTGTTGAAAAAGAAGTAGATAAGTTTTCTTTCTCATAAATATAACGCAGGTTGAGGTGATGCGCTATCTTTTCAAAGAGTACCTCTTCCCGAAACGGTTTACAGATCAAATCGTTACAACCAGCAGACAAAATTATTTGCCGCTGCTCGTCAAAAGCACTAGCCGTCAAGGCAATAATTATTGTTTCTTTACCTTCGAGAGTTTTCTTAATCTCTCTTGTCGCTTCATACCCATCCATCACGGGCATCAGCATATCCATTAATATCAAGTGCGGCTTCCAAGTTGAATGCAAAGCAATTGCTTCTTGACCGTTAGTTGCTTCCCGGACTTCAAATCCCAGAGGTATCAGCAGCTTAAGCAGCAGTTGGCGATTTTCCGCTACATCTTCAACTATTAATATCCGATAAATGTCTTGTCCGGTTTCTAAACCAATAACTTGTTTAATCGGCGGTTTTTCTTGTTCATCACTTTCTGTTACTAAGTTAACCCAGATATTAAAGCTGAAAGTTGTGCCTTGACCGAGTTGACTTTTAACAGCAATATCACCTCCCATAATTCGGACAAACTGTTGGCTGATAGGCAATCCCAGACCAGTTCCCTGCATGGATTTTCGACCAGTTTCGGTTTGTACAAAGGGCTTAAATAATGTAGAAAGTTCCAAGGAAGAAATGCCGGGACCAGTGTCGGCTATTTCAAAATACAATTGGGATTTGTTTTCTTCTGTGGGGTCTTTTTCAGCTTGGCTGCTGACGCGCAAAGTAACGGTTCCCTGCTGAGTAAATTTAATCGCATTGCCGACCAGGTTAATTAAAACTTGCCGCAATTTAGCTTCGTCTGTTTGAATGTACTGCGGCAAATTTTCGGCATTTTCAAAGATGAGGTGCAAACCTTTGGAATTGGCTTTTAGTTGCAGCATTTCTTTGAGACTGTTGAGAAGGTTGTAGAGATTGAAGCGGCTGGGATTGATGGTAATTTGGCCTGCTTCTATTTTGGACATTGACAAAACATCATTGATGAGTTCTAGCAAATGTTCGCCGCTGCGGTTAATAATTTCTATGTATTCTTTTTGTTCTTCCGTGATAGAACTGTTGCGGGCCATGACTTGGGAAAAACCGAGAATGGCGTTGAGAGGTGTGCGGAGTTCGTGGCTCATGGAAGCTAGAAATTGGCTTTTGGCGCGGTTGGCAACTTCGGCGTTTTCTTTGGATTTAATCAGTTCCATGGACTGCCTTTGAGTGCGGGCAAGCAATTCCGCTTGCTGTAATGCTACTCCTAGCTGAGTACCTACATCAACTGCCACGTTGATTTCAGCTTCACTCCACTGGCGGGGAGCAGAATTTTGATAGGATGCTAGTAATCCCCAGAGCTTTTTGCCTGAAAAAATTGGTACAATAATGTAGGATTTAGCTTGAAATTTTTCTAGCAATTGGATGTAACAATTATCGAAACCTTGCTTGTAAATATCTGGGACACAAAGGTAAGTTTTACCTCGGCTGTAGGCTCCGCCTTGGGTTTGTTGCAAATAGGTATCGTGGACTTCTGGTGAGATACTATCTAATTTTTGTACGAGGCAAAGTTCGCTGTCTAAAGCGCCTTCAGTAAGGTTAGAATCGGTCTCCTGTGCTTGGATGAAAGAAACCCACTTGCGATCAAGGGATTCGGCTACAAATTCGCCACTCCAGTCTGGATTGAAACGGTAAATAGCGACTCGATCGCACTTCATGGTTTGGCGCAATTCTCGGGTTGTGGCGTGAAAAATTTCTCGGATATCTAAAGTTTGCCGCATTCTTTCAATGATGCGGGCGATCGCTCTTTGTCGTAAAGCACTTTCTTGCAGTTCGGTTTCTGCTTGCTTGCGTTCGGTAATATCTACAGCCATTAAAGCAATGCCGATCGCTGTACCGTTATCGTCAATTAGCTGAGTATTGTACCACTCGCAGATGATAATTCTGCCGTCTTTGGTCAGATTTTCGGAAGTGCCGCTGGATTTGGCATTCAATTCGTGATTGAAAATCTCAGATAATTGCGGGTGGTAGCTTTCAGGTACGATCAAATCGGAGGCGACTCGACCAATCGCTTCTTGCTCACTGTAGCCAAAAATAGCCACGGCTGCGGGATTCCAAGTGATAATTTCTAAATTGAGGTTTAACTCGATAACTGCGATAGGCGTTTGCTGCAATAAAAATGAGATTCTGTGTTGAGACGCTAGCAGTTTTTCTTGGGCTAATTTGCGGTCTGTGATGTCATTAGCAGTGCCGAGAATTTGTTTGGGTTTACCATCGGCTGTTCGGAGAAATACTGTATCCCAACTGTGCATCCACCGCCATTCACCGTTTTTGTGTTTCATTCGGTATTGACATTCAATGACATCACCGTCTTTGGCTTGATCTACTTTTTGGATGCTTTCAAAAAAGTTGGGCAAATCGTCGCAGTGGATCAGAATTGGCATCATTGCTGTACCCATATCTTGTATTTCTTGGGTGGTGTATCCGAGCATGGTCGAAATTTGTCGGTTGGTATAAACATTCCGCTGTTCAATTACATCGTAAACGTACAATAGGTTGGGATTGGAATCGGCGATCGCTTGAATGAAGTGTTGGCTTTCTCTGAGTGCGGATTCTGTTTGTTTGCGAACGCTAATATCTCGCGCCACGATAATCACTGAATCTGGAGTCAGCGGAGAAACTTTAGCATCGAGGCAAACGTCGCGCTCTCCGACTTTAAAGCTATATTCAACATTGATGGTTTGCTTCGTTTTTAGAGCTTGTTGGATGGCATTTAATACTAAATCGGCTATAGGTTTCGGCAAGACTTCGTGGGCGGTTTTATTAATCATTTCGCTTGGAGGTTTCACCAAATTTGTTGATGCTGTAGGGGCGATTTTGATGCAGCGGCCTTCTGCATCTCTCACTAAAACTGTGTCTGTCATGGCGGCAAAAATCGCCCGCAATTCTGTTTCAGATTCTTGCAAAGCTTGCTCGGCGCGGACGCGGGTGCGAATTTCTGCTTGCAGCACTTTATTTTGCCGATCGAGCTGCTGAATTCGGTTTTTTTCTCGCTCGATCAGTTTAGCTTGAGCGATAGCGAGCCCTACTTGAGCCGCCACAGCTTCTAATAAGTCGATTTCCTCGGAAGTCCATTCCCGGTAACGATCGCACTGGTGCAAACAGATAGCACCGTTTGCCCTGCCTTGGTAGGAAGTGCGAATTGCCAGCATCGATTTTAACCCAACCTTCTGGCAAATCGGTTGAACAGCTTGCAACAGAGGGTCTGAATAAACATTGTTGGAGGCGATCGCCAGATCTTGTATCATCATTTGTATGACGTGAGGATTGCCCCAAATTGGAACAGGTACGTTCCGAATAGATTCGCACTCCGGTTCGAGATACTCTGCAGCCAGAGGAATATTCACTTGGGGAGTAGTAACGTAAGTATGAATCAAACAGCGATTGACGCAGAATGCCAGACCGATTTGAGTTGCAGCTATTTGAAATATTTGTTCTGGCTGCAAGCTTGAGCGAATTTCTTGAGTTATTTTTGCAATCAGCAATTCTCGCTGAACTTGCCGTTCTAAAGCAGCTTTAGCTCCTGCCATTTCTATTTCTGCGTGCTTGCGCTCGCTGATATCAAAAAGTACGCCATACCAAACAATATCGCCATTATCGCGCATTTCGGGCCGAGAATTAGATTGCAGCCATTTGAGCTTACCCGACGGTGTAACAATCCGCCATTCACAGGCAAAAGGTTCTAAAGTTTGGGCGCTAGTAGCAATTTGTTTTACCAGATATTCGTGGTCATCTGGATGATTTTGCTCAAAGCAAAAGTCGGGATTTTTTAATATTTCCTCACTTTCTAATTCGTAAATCTCCCGACAAGCATAACTAATATATTCAAACTTAAAACTTCCATCGGGATTCTTGATAAATTGATAAAGAACTCCCGGTATATTGACTGCCAATTTCTGCAACCGTGCTTTGCTTTCCCGGAGTGATTGTTCTGTTCGCTTGCGAAATTCTACCTCTTGTTGCAGTTGGGCATTCTGCTGTTTTAATTGTTTTGATAGCTGTTGTATAGTCAATTGACTTTCAATCCGCACTAAAACTTCTTCCACTTGAAAAGGCTTAGTAATGTAGTCAACACCGCCGACTTCAAAAGCTTTGACTTTGTGAAAAGTTTCCTCAAAAACACTCAAAAAAATAACCGGAATTTCCCTCGTTTTCTCGTTGGATTTCAGTCTGGCACAGACTTCATATCCGTTCATTTTGGGCATGGCAATATCTAGCAAAATCAAGTCTGGGAGAACGGTTAAATTAGCATTAACCGCCATTTCTCCCGAAATAGCCCGCTGAACTTTATACCCTTCCTTGGTTAATATGTTTGATATAAACCGCAGGTTGTGGGGCTGATCGTCAATAATTAAAATGTGAATATTTTCTTTGTCAAATATCATTTTTTGTCGGTTCATTGTGAATTTTTTAGTGCTATAAGCAGATTTATGATTTAATAAATTTAGCGATTCCTTCCGATCATCATTATGTATTAAATTTTTTCAAACTCAGCCAATAGAACATTAACTTTAGATATTAGCCATCAACTAACGCACCTTCTATTTTTTAAACTTTTTGGTTGCTTGTCTTAAGTTTTCACTGAAATTAACCGTACTTAACCACATTTTATTGTCAAAACAAATCGCCTTATTTACTGGAGAAACTAAGTCTGCCGAAAAACAATCATCCCTTGGGCACTCCAGACCAAAGCAAGCGGTTTTTTTAACTTTCTTCAAGGGCTATGACAAAGTATTTTCGTTCAACCCGGTTGATGCGTCCAGGACAGTTTTTTGCTTGACTTTAGCATTAAAAGTCCCAGGAGGATAAGGCAAGTTTCTGGACATTCTGCTGCCACATTCAAAGGGTTTTAGCACAGATAAACACCTGGAAATAGCGCGAGGGGAAGAAACCGTTTTTTTTACTCTTTTCTCTGCAACAAAGTATGGCTGGGAAAAACCTCGGTTTTGACCCACCCGCCCCTCAGTCTTAAGATATTTATAGGTGACTCAGAGTATATAGCAATCAACCCCGCACCCAAAGCCTACCATATAAACTATTTTCTTGGTCTTTTCTATGCCAACAATTCCTTAAGTTTAGCAATATTTTCACTGCTCAAGTAAATTTTAATTTCTAGTTCTTGGTCAGATTCCCACAGCAGCAGCAGATTATCTTCGCCCAAGGCGATTTCGGGATTGTTTAATTCAAGTGTTTGATATTTAACTTCTGGAATTCCTACGCGAATTACCAGTTCCGCTTCCAACTGAGGATAGATGTACAATTGCTGTTGCAAGTTGTCAAGTTCTAATTTGTCAACAGTGTTGTTACGTTGGACAGGAGAATCGGGTTTGTACCAATAGAGAGTTTCCTCCCGAATTTCAGGATTGACTATCACAAATGTTTCGTCAAAACGCTGGGGGTGCCAGTGAATTTCGCTCAAACCGCCGATTTGCGGAATCAGTCGCTGTACCCAGCTAATTTCTTTGCCGTTGAGGTTTGTCCACCATTGACTAATATTATCGAGATTGTCAGCATTTTCGGGGTCGGTGCTGCCGGACTGCCAGACTGTTTTTAGTTGTTGCATATACAGGTTCTCCAGCGAATTTAGATTTGAGATTGCAGGCTTTCAATTGGAGATTCATTCGTTATACAATAATTTTAATGGACTTACCAATTATTTACCACGAAGATTACGTTGCACCTCTGCCACCGGAGCACCGCTTCCCGATGGCCAAGTTTCGGATGCTTTACCAGATGCTGCTCGCGGACGGGGTAGCAGATGAATCGCAATTTCACGCTCCCGAACTTCCCCCTCAAGAATGGATTGAATTAGTCCACGACCACTCCTATGTTCAAGCTTACTGCAACGGGACGCTCGATAACAAAGCTCAGCGGCGAATTGGTCTGCCTTGGAGTCGGGCTCTGGCTAATCGCACTTGCACTGCGGTTGCAGGAACTGTACTAACTGCCAAGCTAGCTTTAGACTACGGTTTGGCTTGCAATACTGCGGGCGGAACTCATCACGCCTTCCCGGCATTTGGGTCTGGTTTTTGTATTTTTAATGATTTGGCGATCGCCTCTCGCGTATTGCAAAAAAATGGTTTAGTTCGCAAAGTTTTAATTGTCGATTTAGATGTCCACCAAGGAGACGGAACCGCCGTAATATTCCAAGATGACAGTAGCGTTTTTACTTTCTCGATGCACTGCGAAGTCAATTTTCCCGGCACTAAACAAAAGGGCGATTTAGATGTACCTTTGCCTGTGGGTATGGAGGACGACGAATATTTACAAACATTGGATAAATTTTTACCAGATTTGCTGTCAAATGTCAAGCCAGATTTAGTTTTGTACGATGCTGGAGTAGACCCTCATCACGCTGACAAACTGGGAAAATTAGCTTTAACTGATACGGGGTTATTTCGCCGGGAAATGCAAGTTTTGACCGCCTGTTTGGCTGGCGGGTATCCCGTTGCCTGCGTGATTGGCGGGGGCTATTCCGATGACGCTAAGGGGTTAGTTTACCGGCATTCACTGCTGCACCGAGCCGCCAGTCAAGCCTACAGGCAGTATCGACTTTGATCCAGAGCGGCGATACTTCGGAAATACGGCCGAAAAAACAGTCTCCCTCACCGAAACAAATAAAAATACTATTAGCGATCGCTCCAGCTTGCCAGATGGGTACAACTTGAGCTAAAAAGTTGTTAAACAAACAACGGTACTTATGTCGAAGGCCAGCGAGTCCAATCACCCCTATCCACTGCTGGTTGTCATTGTTAACTACCGAACCTCTAGTTTGACAATTGACTGCTTGCGCTCTCTAGTTAGCGAAGTTCAATCGCTGCCTGGTATGCGAGTTGTAGTTGGCGACAATGCTTCAGGCGATCGCTCCGTCGAAGAAATTAGTAGTGCGATCGCCTCAGAAGGCTGGAATGAATGGGCATCCTTCGTTCCCCTAGACCGCAACGGCGGATTTGCCTTCGGCAACAACGCCCTGATCCGTCCCGCCCTCCAATCCACCAATCCCCCCCCTTACTTCCTGCTGCTCAACCCAGACACCATTGTTCGCCCCGGTGCCTTAAAAGCCCTCGTCGATTTCATGGACTCCCACCCCGAAGCCGGCATCGCAGGCAGCCGCTTGGAAGACCCCGACGGCACGCCCCAGGAGTCAGCTTTTCGGTTTCACAACATCTTGACGGAACTCGATTTTGGTTGGCGGACAGGCTTTATATCCAAGTTATTAGCCAACTGGGCCGCAGCGCCTCCCATTTCCCAAGAAACCTGTCAAACTGATTGGGTAGCTGGAGCCAGCATGATCGTCCGTCGCGAAGTATTTGAAAAAATTGGCTTGATGGATGAAGCTTATTTCATGTACTGCGAAGAAATGGACTTTTGTCTGCAAGCGAACAAAGCTGGCTGGAGTTGCTGGTACGTACCTGAAAGTCGCGTTGTACACTTAGTCGGCCAAAGCTCAGGCGTCACTGACACCAAAAAGCCCGCCAAGCGGCTGCCTACCTATTGGTTTGATTCCCGGCGTAGGTACTTTGTCAAAAACTACGGCTTGGTTTACACAGCATTAACTGATATATCCTGGGCTTCGGGTTTTGCAGCCTGGAGGGTGCGCCGCGTACTTCAAGGCAAACCCGATGGCGATCCACCACAATTACTGAGGGATTTTGTATTCAATAGTGTATTTTTTAAGGGGGGTAAGATTGAAAAATCCAAAAACTTTTAAAGGAAGTTGGTAAATCGGTCAAAGCCAACTAAACGAGGTTAACCTAGGCAAGCAAAATATTTTATGATGCAGCCGAGAAATTAGTAGTCTCGGTCGAAAAAACCGGATTGCTCCTTCCTCAAAAACCTGATAGACCCATTAATATCGTCGGGATCTAGCAAGAGAGTAAACAATAAATAGTGTGAATTAGAGCTTATGGTAACTGAGCAAAACTTAATCACCAGTGAAAATCAAGTAGAAGACCCCGGCCTGGGACTGTGGCAGCAAATTAAAGAAGACTGGATTGCTCATGGTCGAGATTGGACAAAACCGGGATTTCGCGCCGTAGCAGTGCAGCGTTTTGGCGTCTGGAGAATGCAGGTAGAACCGAAATTACTGCGAGCTCCTTTGAGCATTATTTATCGAGCACTCTACCGAAAAGTCCGCAATAGTTACGGGATAGACTTGCCTTACACTGTGAAGCTCGGTCGTCGCGTGGTGATTGAACATCAAAACGCTATTATTATTCACGGATATTGTACGATCGGCGACGACTGCATTATCCGCCAAGGCGTAACCCTGGGAAACCGCTATTTGGACAAACCGCTAGAATCCCCTCAATTGGGCGATCGGGTTAACGTCGGCGCTGGTGCAAAAATCCTTGGAAAAGTAAACTTGGGAGACGACGTAAATATCGGTGCCAATGCTGTAGTTTTATCAGACATTCCAGCCGGTCAAACTGCTGTTGGTATTCCTGCCAAGATTCTTCAATCTAGGAAAAACCAGGAAAATGCTTAGATCAACATTGCAAAAAATTATCCGCCATCTTGCCATGCGTTATGGCAAGTTCCGTGCCCTTTACGTCCAATTATGTAACCTCTGTGCCAAAGAATACACAGAATTTCTCCGCCCCCACGGCAACTTGTACGCGATCGGCGAAAATTGCAGCATCTGGCCCAATACCGTCTTTGGAGAGCCCGCCTACGTCTGCATCGGCAACAATGTTCACTTCTCATATGGTACCCTCCTGGGCCACGATGGCTCGATCGCCATGCTGGACCAGGCTTACAACGTTAAAGTAGATGCCGTAGGCAAGATAGACATCCGGGACAACGTATTTATCGGCTTAAATGCGATCGTCCTTCGCAACGTCACTATCGGCTCAAATGCGATCGTCGCCGCCGGTGCCGTCGTCACCAAAGATGTCGCCGAGGGCGATATAGTCGCCGGCGTCCCCGCCAGACCGATAGGCCGCCTCGAAGACTTAGTGAAAAAATTGCAAGCCGAAACTCAAAGCCTGCCATGGGTCGATTTGATTAACAGCCGCGAGGGCAGTTTCGACCCCGAAATTGAACCCGAGCTCGTAAAGTTACGAGTGTCCCACTTCTACGGCAACACATCCACTCCAACTGTGGCCCAATTCCAGCAATCTCCCTACCCAAGTTAGAGATTCTTCTTAAGGTAAATTGCACTATAGCAATCCTTGCAGGAGTCGTAAATTTTTTACTCCACCCCAACCCTCCCCTTACCAAGGAGAGGGAGTAAGAATTCACAAATGATTTAGGATTGCTATAATAGGCACAATTGTCTATATCATTAAAACACTGCACAAACAATGGTTGAGTCAATCACTAAGCCAATCATTTCTGCTACAGAAGCAGACTGGAGCCGCGAAAAATCTAGCAAGTGGTGGGAACCCAGTTGCCAACTGCTCAAATCTATCCGCAACTATCAAAAGTGGCAGAAGCAGGGTGGAATTGCGGGATATATTTTATGCCGTTGGAACGTTATCCAGCATCGATTTTGGAGCGTGGTAACTGCAACAGACATCCCTTTAAACTGCCAAATACAAGGAGGACTGGTGCTGCCTCATCCTAATGGCATTGTCATTCATCCCAATGCTTCCATTGGCCCTAACTGTCTGATTCTTCAACAGGTGACAATTGTTGCGGATGTCAAAATCGGCGGTCACGTCGATATCGGTGCAGGAGCAAAAATTATTCGCTCCGTAACGATCGGCGATCATGCTTTGATTGGTGCTAATGCTGTGGTGATTTGTGACGTGCCACCAGGTACAACCGCAGTCGGAATTCCCGCCAAAATAATAGAAAAAAAGACCCCTAAAGTATAATAAAAATTATAGAAATTGCAGAAAAAACAGCAACTTAGCTCGACTTTTATTAAATTACAAGAAATACTCAGGACTTGAACTCAAGTAGTAAAAATTGAAAAAAAGTGGATTGGTGGCCAACAGCTAAAATGTGGGATTTAAAAATTGGTAGTCATGCACAGTAATGATATCGTTTTCTTAGGCACTAATTATAGTGATGTACAAAGTTAAAAATTTCCCCAATATGGTGCAAGCAGTTTTTTTGAGAAAGACAAGGTTTTACGAACCAAACGAGAAATTCGCTGCTGTAAAGTATTATTAAGTCTTTCAATATAACTGGTTTTTCCCAATTCTTTACCTACAAGTAAATGTCTTTTAAAAGGTAGCACTTCTGAATAACAATCCCAAAAATCAGTATAGCAAACAGCACATTGTCTATAGACCAGAGGTGAAGAAGATGTTTTAAAAATCTGGGAAGGTATAATTTAGCCCTTCTGATTGGGCTTAACTGAGACGATAAATCAAGGTTTCAGCTCATACTTAGATGCTTCTTTGTGCCAACTATGAAGTCAAACGACCCTTTTAAAACATCCTCAAAGATTGCCAGAGCATTTGGAGCAGATTTTTTTGAACTGTCTCCAATATAAAGTCCAACAATTTCACGGGTATTTTAGATCTAAAGCTATCCAGAGGCATTGCTTTTTCCGCTGGTTTTTGACAAATGACCACATTTTATCTAGCTGTAAAGTCAACTGACCTTTAGGTTTTTTAATCACCAAAATTCATTGGAAAATTTCGGTCTACTTTTTATTTACATAATGCTGAATCCATCGAATGGATACCCCCGTAGCTCTAGCAATTCCGGCTTAAAAAATATTTTCTAAAATCCGTCGCTCAATTAAGGCTTTAGTAAGAAGGTGAAATCTGCTTATATTGAGAATCTGCAATAAATTGACTATACAATTTTTTTTACATTTAAATTAAATCGCTGTTTTGCGTAATAAGTATTTTCACTTGTAATAAAATTGCTTTGACAATTAGGAAATTCCATACTTTTCCCTCGGAAATTTATGTTAATTTAATATTAAACCATTACTGTTCATCACTACCCATAAGGTTTGACTACTTTTTCAAGGGAGTTCGAGCGGTAATGGTTTCAGGGCTGCAATTAATATACTAATATTAAGTGTCCTCTATTTACTTGCAATCTGCTGTAAAATTTTATTAGGCGTAAAATTCAAGAGGTAAACCTTGAAACAAATTGGATTAGTAGCGATCGGACGAAACGAAGGCCAGCGCCTTCGCCAATGCCTAGTCTCGGCCACAGACAAAGTTGCCCGCGTCGTCTATGTCGATTCCGGCTCAACAGACGGTAGCCTAGAGTTAGCCCGCTCGATCGGAGCCGATACAGTAGAACTAGACTTATCTATACCGTTTACCGCAGCACGCGCCAGAAACGAAGGCTTTGCCCGCTTGCTGGAACTAGCGCCCGATATCGAATTTGTGCAATTTGTGGACGGTGACTGCGAAGTAGTTGATGGATGGCTCGATCGGGCCTACAGCGAACTCGCAGCCAAACCAGACGTAGCAGCAGTATGCGGGCGCAGGCGCGAACGATACCCCGAAGCCAGCATCTACAACCAATTGTGCGACATCGAGTGGGATACCCCCATCGGCGAAACCAAAGCCTGCGGTGGCGACTCCATGATGCGCGCCACCGCATTTGAGCAAGTCGAAGGTTTCAATCCCGCACTAATAGCCGGCGAAGAACCCGAACTGTGCTTGCGGCTTCGCCAAAAAGGTTGGAAAATTCTTCGTTTAGACGCAGAAATGACCCTGCACGACGCGCAAATGACCAGTTTCGCTCAGTGGTGGAAGCGGGCTCAAAGAGCGGGTCACGCCTATGCCGAAGGTTCCTGGATGCACGGAACCGAACCAGAGCGCCATTGGGTCAAAGAAACGCGCAGCACCTGGTTTTGGGGCTTAGTCTTGCCAGCCCTAGCCTTGGCCATGACATGGCCGACAAAAGGCTGGAGCTTGTTACTATTGAGTGGCTACCCCTTAGCAGCCTATCGCACCTATAACTATTATATAAAGCATCGGGATCTCACAACTAAAGACGCATCCATCTACGCTTTGTCCTGTGTATTAGCCAAATTTCCCCAGCTACAAGGTCAAATCCAGTTTCACCAGCGCCGATTGCTGGGGCAGCAGAGCAAGCTAATCGAATACAAAACCACCAACTCTATTAATTCAGCCAGCTAGAATTAGAGGTAACGTCCCAGAAAATCTATCCCTCAGTAGTAAACAAAGGAGTAATAAAAGATTAAAAATTTTACTAATTGTCGAACCGTGCAATCCTGACTGGGCATCAGTACCTTTGGTAGGATATAATTTATTTCAGAAAATAAACAATTTAGTTAATGCAACACTCGTTACCCATATTAGAAATAAACCCGCCCTTGAAAAACACCCAGAATATGAAAAAACCATCTACCTCGAAGAAGGAAAGTTAGCCAAGCAATATTATAAAATAGTCGTCGAAAAGCTTCCCGCAAGCGGGCGAATAAATTGACCTATTTATCATGCCTTGACTTACTCAATTTCTGAGCAGTTCAGTCAACAAGTATATCAAAAATTCCAAGGAAAAATCCTCAACGGAGATTATGACATATAGCCTTTCTCATAAAGATGAGGTATGATGTAACTGAGATGGTACACATTCCATTTGGGTAAATATTCATCAAAAACAAGTTTCAGATTTTTTTTTAATCATCAGTCACCTTTCCACCAATTTCATAGATTTTATCTACCACATTTACAACTACAGATAGACCCTTGTTAGTGTGAGTTTTTTCCATGAGACTTTTGACTAAATTTAGACTTGTAAAAATCACTCCTTGATAGGCTTTGGTTATATGAGGGAAGAGTCGATGTTCAATGGGATTGTATTTAGATGTATACGCAGGGTAATGAGCTATTCTTATCTCAATTCCAATTTCATCTACTAACTTTTGTAAATTTTGCTTAAAGATATAATGATTAGCATTATTGCTACCGCCACCATCACACTTAGCTAGAATCGAATTGGCATGAGGAGAGGCGGCTTTTCCATAATTATTCCATCAGTGTTTGATGGATTCACCAGCCAATTCAGTGGTATCTTTACTGTTACGTAATGTTACATATCCTCGATTTTTTTGGCAATCGTAAATTCCATGTGGAATCACTTTCCCACAACCTAAACTCCAAAAATCATGGTAAGACAGTAATGACAGGTTCGGTTGTATAAAGAGTACCGGGACGATACAAATTCCCTAAAACTTCTTTCTTTTTAGTATCAAAACTAATAATGGGATTACCTGCTTTTCTATACTGTGTGTCTAGCATAGCAATATTTTCAAATTGAGAATTACGATTTTTATTAGTTCCTATAGTTGGCTTTTTTTGTGCTTTTCGCTTGACATATCCCTGCTTTTTTAACAGCTTACTTATTAGAGTAAGACTGACAATAAATCCGGCAGACCTCAGTTCCAAAGCTATTTCTTTATGGGTCAAATTAGTCCATTTAATTAACTCATTCATTGGGTTTCCCGCTGTCTGAAATTTTCCGACTTATAAAAAGGCTTCATCAATGCCGCTCTGAGTAGATAAAATACTTTTTCTGCCTCCTCCTTTTTTTTTATTTTTAAATTATCGATAGTCGTTTCATCCATTTTTTTTAACTATTCAATTCCCTGAACAATAGTATTTCGACGGCAGCCGAAAAGTTGCATTATATAGCTAATTCCACCCCATTCCAGTTTTTGGGCTTCTATCGCTGCATACCTTCTTTTATCCTTTTCTGAAAAAGAGTTATAAAGTTTATTCATTTCTGACTCAAGTGAACTAGAATAAAACATAGATTTAAAGGTAAGGTAGGGTGGTAAAATAGAAAAATAAGAAAGCAAGTTTCTCTCACTTTTGGTGAAAATTGCGATCGAGGGCTGTTTTTCATTATATCCGAAAATACATCAAGTTATTTATTTTTTATTCCTTACTATGACGCAGTAAATTATTTAACAAAACAGTTTTTTTGCGAGAATATGAAACGGCAAATTCTGAGAATACAGTGGCTTTCTTAAAAGATTTACAATCTTTAAATCCCGAAGCCAGACATTTAATTATTTGGGATGGAGCTAGCTATCACAAATATAAAGAGATGAAAGCTTACCTAGAACAAATTAATCAAGGCAAAGAGGGGGATGAATGGCCTTTAACTTGTGTCCTGTTTGCTCCCAATGCTCCGCCTGCAGAATCCAGTCGAAGATATTTGGCTTCATGCCAAGACTTGGGAGAGAAAGTTTGGGAAGCGGCTCAGTTATGAATGCCTTGGTTAAATAGTTCTTCAATTTTACCATACAGTCACAAAGCTTTGACTTTCTCAAGTTACACAAATTTGGTATGTTTGAACCAACACTCAATGGAACTGCTGCTCGATTAAACTCTTAATTAATTTACTAATGATTTGCGATAGCTATATATTTTCATCTTTAGCCCCATTTTAACATATTTTGGGTTATTTTTATTACTTATTTATTCAATTTCAACACTTCTGAATCTGTCATTACTAGGATGGATAGCTTTTAATGCTTTCAACCGAGAGCCATCTTTTCGGCGTAGCAATCGGCAAAAATCCAATCGAGCCGCAATGGATAATAAGTATATGCTGACTATTCTTGCTGCTTGTTTATTCCACCCAACATGATCATGCCTCTAAATCCCCTTGTCAATAGCGTTTGAGATGCGTTTACCCTGAACTGAATCCGCCACGCACAGGAGAAGATTGAAACGAGTGGTGGGAACAGGTTTTTGCTACGGTTTATTGGCTGAATGTTCGCAATGATTACCGCGTTGATGATTGGGAAATTCACAACGAACCGGACAATCGCGATCTGGGTTGGGGCCGGACTAGGGCTGACTATTTTGAATTGGTTAAGGTGGCAAAAGATGCGATCGCCTTTGTTTATAAAACTTATTTGCCCGATCGCACTTACCGCATCCACGGCCCGAAAACCTTAGGAGGCAGCAATTGTTCGGCTAGTGCTTTGCAGGCAATACCGAATTATTTCGATACAGTCAATGTCCACAACTACGATGCAGATATTTCTACCTACACCCGCAAAGTGCGCGGCTGGATGAACGGTACTGTCCGCGCTAACTCGCAGCTTTGGGTAGGAGAATGGGGAACTTACGAAATTAGCTACGGCGATTTATCTTTAGCTTTAAATTTGATTAAAAATTTGATTCGAGGTTCCCAACCGGGGGATAATTATATTTACTGCAGTCACATATTCTGTTTGTACGACAGGGGTAAGCAGGGACTGGCGGAAGGTTTGCTAGGGGACGGGGGAAAACGGCGCGCGGGCTACTATGCTTTGCGGATGGGAATTAGGGCTTTGTAGAGCGGGAAAGCGACCTTTTTTCCTATCACTAACAGTTCGGATTTAATGGCAGTTGCCACTCTGGATGCTAGCAAGAATGTTTACTTGCTGCTTGTCAATGAGCGAGCAACATCTTACACTGTTAATGCTGATATTTCGGAGCTGATAAAAACTGGTAATGGCACGGTGCGGGAGTTCAATTCTAAAACAATGGATGAGGTTGTTGGTAGCTTAACGCCCAAGGGCGGCAATGCGAGTTTTGTACTGGCGGGGAACAGCGCTATTCTCATCAAGTTTGATCGCCAGAATTGAAGCTCAAATCCTCTGAGCCATAATTGGGATAAGATAGAATTAGTTATGCTCAGAATTATTTATTTTCTGCCTGTTTGGCCCTGGAACCCTGGAACCCTTGAACCCTCGAACCCCTAATTGCACAGTTGCCATACCTAAGTCGTCCTGTTGTGATTCCCCTCCTGTCGCTGGTAAATTGGTAGCGTGCAGGTATCTTGCCTCAAACAGAATGCGAGCGAGAGTTCCGTTGAGGGGCAGAAAGTAGGGTGCAGTCTAGACAATCGCAGAAATTCTTGCTCGTAAACCCGCAGCAGTTAGGCTAGGTGAGGAATTACCCGCCCGCCTTCATCTGGGCCCTCTGGCAGATAGCATTGGTTCTGAAAGTCAGAAGCCGTCAATGATCAGGATATGGCACGGAATTAATTTTAAATGCCAAGATGCTGGAAGTAGGGGTGAGTTTAATCGTACAGAAACTTTGAGCGCGCTTGGAAATCTCGCGAGCAAAGCCTCTCAATCAATCTGCTGCTTGCGATCGGGTTTTTCCAACAAATATCACTTTTATGCCCCCTGATGTTTATTCCCTCCCTCAGTCAGGTCATCAACCGCAACCCCCTCACCGTCACCCCTGAGACGCCCGTAGAAAAGGCGATCGAGCTGATGAGTAGCACAGGAGCCAGTTACGTCCTCGTGGTAGAACCGCGCGGGCATTCTCAACTCGGAAATCCCACCAACGGGGCTTCCCCACAATCGCGGGAACAGTCGGGTTTTTACGGCATACCGCCTGCGGTACACGCAGGAGGCAACGGGCTGCGTCTCAACGGCTCAAAAGCTCCCTATCCGAGCAGCCAGACAGTGCTGGGGATTTTTACAACGCGAGATATCGTACAGCTAAACTCGATCGGCGCTGCTTTGAGGGGATTTGCGATCGAGCAAATCATGATCAGAACCGTAACTGTAGCCCGAGAATCGGAAATTCCCGACTTTTTTGCCTTAGCAAATCTGCTGGATAAAAATCAGATCAGCCATTTGCCCGTCGTCAGCGAGACTGAAGAACTTGTCGGTTTAATTAGCTCTCAAAGCTTGGTGCAAATGTTGCAGGGAATTGGGGAACCGACACCAAAAGCAATTAGCAGCGCTTCGCCACCTGCGGCTTTCGCGTTCCCTCCGCCCCTGCCAATTGTGAATCAGAAATTAGAGCTACCCGCAAGTTTAATTAAACTTTATCAAATTCCTCAAATCGCAGCCTCACGAATAATTCACGCTCCTTCTAATTCTTCGGTTCGCTATTTGGCGCAACTGATGTTTAGACACAATGTTAGTTATGTATTAATCACTGAAACCCCCGATCAACACTCGACTGGTGCGGCTCACAATTCCAAGTTTACAAATCCCAACCTTCACAAACTGGTTGGGGTGGTAAGTTCGCGGGATATTGTGCAGTTGCAGGCGCTGGGAAGAGACTCTAACAAAATTAAAGCGGCAGCAATTTGCAGCAGTTCGCCGCCACTGGTGCGATCGCACTCTAGCCTCGAAGCAGCCGTCGCGCTGCTGCAAAAACACTACTGCCAGTTGCCTTTATTAGTCATCAACGAAACAAATCACCCGATCGGGATTATCAATCCTAAAACTATCCTTTTACAAGCGCTGGATTCAAAATCTCTGCATTCTGGCTTAATTGCTTTGCAGCGCCAGCTAGAATCTAGCAACGCTCAATACAAAAAACTCTCAGCAGAAATACAGCGGACAGCAGCAAATAGCCACGAGATGGCTGAAATTTCTCACTACAGTGTCGTAGAGCGGCCAAATCTCCCCCCTCCAGTCAATAATCAGGGGATTTGGGACTGGAATCTCGAAACAGATGAGTTTTTTTATTCGGCGCGGTGGCAAGAAATGCTGGGCTACCAAGAAGGGGAAATCTCGAATCGCCGATCGGAATGGTGGAGTCGCATCCACCGAGATGATATTGACTCGGTAAAGGCAGCTTTAGAAGAACACTTCGCCCAAAAGACACCGGATTTTGCAGCAGAATATCGGATGTACTGTAAAGACGGCAGCACTGTCTGGGTGCTGAACCGAGGTCAAGTTTTACGCAGCGCTACCGGGAAACCGCTGCGGGTAGTAGGAACTCATACAGATATTACTCCAAACAAGCAGTTTGAAGTCAAAAACCGCGAGCATGATCGAGAACAATTCCATCTATTTGACTCTTTGAAAGCAACAGTAATTTTCCACATAGATGCGGCGGGGGTTTGGAAATTTCTCAACCGCGCTTGGACGGAAATTACGAATTTCTCGGTGTCCGAAAGTTTGGAAACTAATTTTTTAGAGTGGGTGCATCCAGATGAGCGCGAGCAATGTGCAAATTTATTGGAGTCTTTGCTGTCGGGTAAGTCGGAATTTGAACGGCGAGAACTGCGATTTAAGTCCAAGTCGGTTCCGGGGAAAAACTCCTTGGGAATTCACAGTAATTCCGGCTTTGTTTCCGTAGAACTATTTGCCCAAGTTCGCCGGAATTCCCAAGGCGAAATAGCGGGAATTTTCGGGACTTTGCACGATGTGTGCAACCGCCTCGAAGGAGTTGAGGAACTGCGGGAAAGCGAGCGAGCAATTCGATCGCTCTACGAGGTAATGGTGAGCTCGGAAGGCTCTTTTGACGAGCGAACGATCCGGTTGCTGGCAATGGGCTGTAGTCAGTTTGGGATGGATATCGGGCTGTTGGGCAGGGTTTTGGGCGATCGCTACGAAGTGATTGCTGCTTATGTACCGGAAGATTTTCCGTTTGGATTTGCTAAAGGAGACGGTTTTGCTTTGAGCAGAACCTTTGAGCGAGAGGTTTTGCGATCGAGCGAACCTATTTCTGTGGAATCAGCCGGCACTACTCAGTGGCGCAACCACCCCGCTTACAGCGTCCGCAAGTTGGAGGCTTTTGTGGGGACGAGGGTAATAGTGCAAGGGCGGATTTTTGGCACTTTGAGCTTTACTTCCCGCACCACTAAATCTCCTTTTAAACCGCTGAATTTTGAAATTTTAAAGTTGATGGGCAATTACATCGGCGCAGAAATTGCCCGCGAAGAGCGAGAGCGAACTTTGCAACGTCAGTACCAGCGCGTTTTACTACTCAAACAAATTACTCAAAAAGTGCGATCGACCTTAGACACTCAAGAAATTTTTCAAACTACCGCCACCCAAATCGGCCGCGTATTTGGTGTCAATCGCTGTACAATTCACACCTATCTTTCCGAACCTTATCCCCACCTTCCTTGCGTCGCGGAATACTTAGAACCCGGTCACGAATCTGCTTTAGATTTAGAACTTTCTGTCACTTATAACCCCTACACAGAAAAACTCCTCGCTGAGGATATAGCCCTGGCATCTCCCGATGTGTTTGCCGATCCTTTGCTGGAATCTTCGGGGCCGATGTGCCGCCGCATCGGATTAAAATCTATGTTGGCTGTTCGCACTTCCTATCAAGGAGAACCGAATGGAATTATTACTTTGCACCAGTGCGATGCAACTCGCCAGTGGAATCCAGACGAAATTGAACTGTTAGAAGATGTGGCCGCGCAAGTTGGAATTACCTTAGCTCAAGCACAACTTTTAGAAACCGAAGTTCAGCGACAGCGACAGTTAGCAGAGCAAAATGAAGCTTTGGATCAAGCGCGACAAGCGGCGGAAGTTGCTAACAGAGCTAAGAGCGAATTTTTAGCGACTATGAGTCACGAAATCCGCACTCCGATGAATGCGGTAATCGGGATGACGGGCTTGCTGCTGGATATGGAACTAACTCCTGAACAGCGGGATTTTGTGGAGACAATTCGGACCAGCGGCGATGCTTTGCTGACTATTATTAACGATATTCTCGACTTTTCCAAGATTGAATCTGGGAAATTGGATTTGGAACGCAGCCCATTCGAGCTGCAAAACTGTATAGAAGAATCTCTGGAATTACTGGCTCCTAGAGCCTCCGAAAAAGGTTTAGAGCTGGCTTATTTTATTGATGATTCCGTTCCGAAAAACATTTTAGGAGATGTCACGAGGCTGCGCCAAATTTTGGTAAATCTGCTGGGCAATGCAGTTAAGTTTACAGAATCTGGAGAAATTGTGGTGTGCTGTACGGCTAGGCAAATTGAACAGGTAGCTGCTAACAGTTTGCCAGATAAAATTAATATTCTAGAGCCACAACCGCTAGCAATTAACCAGAGAGAGGTGGCACGTAGCAGACAATACGAGATTCAATTTGCTGTCCAAGATACGGGAATTGGCATTCCGCCAGACCGGATGGATCGCCTGTTTAAAGCTTTTTCGCAAGTGGATGCTTCGACAACGCGACATTACGGCGGGACGGGTTTGGGACTGGCTATCAGCCAGCGTTTGAGCGATATGATGGGCGGTACAATGTGGGTTGTCAGCCAGGTTGATCCGCGAAGTTCTAAGTCTCAACCGGCTGTTTCTGCGATCGGACAAAGTATCGCTGGAATGTCGCCTGCAGAATTTACTCCGCCGTCGATATCTGGTTCGGGTTCGATTTTTTACTTCACGGTGACTGCTGAAGCGAATGACATCCGGGCTGAGGAAAAAAGACCCGAATTTGCGGCTGGTAAGCGCTTGTTAATTGTTGAGCATCATGCCATTAACCGGCAAGTTTTGATCCGTCAGGCAGAGTCTTGGGGAATGATACCCGTGGCTGTAACTTCGGGTGCTGAGGCTTTGGAAATCATCAAAGGAAACTCGCCGCTCGATTTAGCTATTTTGGCGATGAATCTACCAGATATGGACGGTGTGGCTTTGGCTGTGGAGATTCGGAAATTTGAGCTGAGCAATTTGTCCGGCAGCGACGGTCAAAATCCGAATGTCATCGCTAACAACCCTCGCAAAATAGCACTACCTTTGGTGCTGTTTACTTATTTAAGTAAGGCGGAAGTTTGGAAAAAACTTGAAACTACAGAAGTACATTTTTCAGCTTTTTTAACTAAGCCTTTAAAACAGTCTCAGTTTTATAATGTGTTGCTGCAAGTTTTTGGATATGTTACTGGCAGAAGCGGCCGGGGAGAAGTTTCAAATGTGGTGACTTTGACTTCGGGATTGAAGTATTTTGAAAATTCTCAAGAACAGCACCGCGTGCAGCGGACGCCTGCTGTTTTGAGGCAGGTTGCGGCGAATTCTGGCGGACAGGATGCAGCTAATTCTACTCAGATTCGGATTTTGCTGGCTGAGGACAATGTGGTGAATCAAAAAGTCGCTACGCATTTACTCGACAGGATAGGATATCGGGCTGATATTGCAGCTAATGGGTTGGAGGTTTTGGAGGCGCTGAAGCGGCAATCTTACGATGTTGTGCTGATGGATGTGCAGATGCCGAACATGGATGGGTTGGAAGCGACGCGCCGCATTTGTCAGGAATGGCCTGCTAACAAGAAGCCGAGAATTATTGCGATGACTGCTAATGCGATGCAGGGCGATCGCGAAAAGTGTCTGGAAGCAGGTATGGACGATTATATTACTAAGCCGGTACGCCGGGAAGAGTTGGCGATCGCCTTAAGCAAGTGCTCACCTCTGATTCGGGATGAATTGGATGTGGTTACTGAGCAAAACAATCAAGATATTTCTGATCAAGTTGACAGTGAGGCTGCGGGTTCTTCGAGCGTTCAACCGGGAGCAGATTCGCCGATTGATTTTCATATTTTACAAAATCTCCGCGAGCTAGACGATGATGAAGACCCCGATTTTTTAGGGGAGCTGATTAAGATATATTTGGTAGACGCACCGCAACATTTAGAAACTATTAAGGAGGCTATTTTTCTCGGCGATGCTGATAGTTTGAAGCTGGCTTCTCACACGCTGAAGTCGAGCAGCGCCAATTTAGGAGCGGTGTCTTTTTCTGCTGTTTGCAAGGAGTTGGAGTATATGGGTCGCGTGGCGGTTGAGTCTGGAGGGGAACAGGTTTTTGATGTGAGTACGGCGCGCGATCGCCTGTTGGAAGCCCAAGCGGAGTGGGAAAAGGTGCGGGCGGCTTTTGAGACGGAATTGGAAACGGGGAAGTTGCGATCGCAAATAGGGTAATTTGTTATATCAATTCCGGTTGCACTCCTCCGGAATTGTTGACTGTTGACTGTTGACTGTTTGAACAATACCGATGCAACCGGAAACGATATTATTTGTGGGTTTTTGGTTGTTAGTTGTCAGTTTCAATAACCAATAACCAATAACCAATAACCACAGCCCAATGCCCAATGCCCATATTTAACTTTCACCTAAATATGCTTTGCGAACAGTTTCATTTGACTGCAAATCACTAGCACTACCAGCGACTACAACCTGACCGGTTTGGATAACATAGCCGCGGTGGGCTACACTTAAAGCCATGCGGGCGTTTTGTTCCACCAGTAAAATAGTTGTTCCTTCAGCATTAATATCGCGGACGATCGCAAAAATTTGACTGACTAACATCGGTGCCAATCCCATACTCGGCTCGTCTAATAATAACAAGCGGGGGCGCGACATCAAAGCCCGGGCGATCGCCAACATTTGCTGTTCGCCACCGCTGAGAGTTCCCCCTTTTTGACTAATTCTTTCTCGCAAACGAGGAAATAAATTTAATGCTTTTTCCATATCGGACTTGATACCGAGAGTATCGTTGCGGAGATAAGCACCCATTTCTAGGTTTTCTTGCACCGTCATGCGCGGAAAAATCAACCGCCCTTCGGGACTTTGAGAAATCCCCAAACGGACGATCGCCTCTGTAGATAGTGCTTCTAAAGGCTTTCCCTCAAATAATACAGTGCCTTGGCGCGGGCGCAGCAGTCCTTGAATCGTGCGGAGAGTTGTAGTTTTCCCCGCCCCGTTGCTGCCGATTAATGTCACAACTTCTCCCTGCGAGACTGTTAGCGATACTCCTTTGAGAGCGTGGATATTCCCGTAGTAGGTGTGAATGTCTTTAATTTCCAACATAATTACTCTTTCTGCTTTGTGCTTTATTATATTATCCCGACTAATTATAAAATTTTATTGCATTTATTTAAAATCAAGCTTTTTTAGAGTACGCAGTAATTTTACTTAGGTCAACACCAGCCCTAGCTCCCATAGAATCTATTTTTAGTAACTGTGGCGACCAACTTTACATAAGTTTTACTTAAACATAAGATTTCTTGACAGTAGCTTTACAAAAATCTCTAAGTAAATAGGTAGGATTAATACGTAAGCAAAACCAACCGCTACAACTAACCAATAACGGCACTTAAAATGTTTCAAATTTAAGGAGATTGACCATGAAATTACATCACAGTACCGGAGCGATCGCATTTTTATTAGCAACTCCTTTAGTAACCAGCTTGAGTGTAGGTATAGCGCCCAGCAGTGCTGCCACAATAGCAGGTTCTGCAGCAGCAGTAATGATTGACAATATCAGTCACACACCGACTGACACAGGTACATTTACTAACACTTACACTCAAACCATATCTAACAGCGGTTCAGTTATTAGCAAGGCGGCGGCTGATGCAGTTTTTATATCTAACTGTCACGAATTGCTGGCAGCAAATCTCTCGCTAAGTGCAGTCATAGGCAGCGGGAATAACTATTCCGGTTTAGCCCAAAGTAAAGCAGCACTTATCGGCGACTTCTTCATTGATGCCGAAGAAACTTTTTCCTTCACTTTTCAGACATTTTTAGCTCTTTTAACATCAGTTGACAACCCCCAATCCGAACGCGCCAGGGCGAATGGCAGTATATCTTTCTTGGTGATTAACACTGTTACTAACATTTTGTTAGACTCTTTTCACTTTGCCATCGGTTTAGACTCTTCTAGTGGCTTTTATGCAAATGCCTTCGTTAGCAACAGCTTTAAACCCACACAAATTAACTTTAATTTTCTGGCTCAAGAAAATGCAGCAGCTAGCCTCCTGTATACTTCTGGGGTATATTCGCGGAAATTCAACAGCGCCACTAACTTAACATTGGTAGAAGTTAAAAACAATATTGCAAAGGCAGAAGCAGAAGCAGAAGCAGTTCCCGAACCGAGTACAGTATTAGGTACTGCAATATTTTTAGGATTGTTTGTCAGGCAGAGAAAACATAAGAAAGAAAGGTCGGAAGTCAAATCAAAAGTTTAGGAAAGCCCCCAAATATTAATCCGTAGGGTGTGCAATACGCACCTCCTATCGTGGCAGTTGAATTGGTCGTTATAAAATGCTGTTGTCCTGGGCGGGTTGATAAATATCATCGGTTTTAATGACAGATTTTTGGTGAAACCCGCCCCTATTTTTATTGGGTTAAATGGCCAGAATTTATATCGCTTCTTCCGAGAATATACACTGCCCACCTCACTTATCTGTCGGCACACAATACCCATTATCCATGTCCATCTTCTTCTTTTCCCAAATATGCCTCAATTACGCGAGGATCGGCGCGAACTTGATCTGGAGTGCCCTCAGCAATTTTAGTACCGTACTCCATAACACTCACGCGATCGCTAATTCCCATCACCACCTTCATATCATGTTCAATCAGCAAAATACTCAAATTCAACTCATCGCGAATTCGGTAAATAAAGCGAGTTAAATCAGCAGTTTCGTTCGGATTCATCCCCGCAGTCGGTTCGTCCAAAAGCAACACTTTCGGATCGGAAGCCAAAGCCCTCGCAATTTCCAATCTGCGCTGGTCGCCGTAGGAAAGGTTTTTTGCCAACTCCGGCGCTTTAGAAGCACCTAAACCGACAAAATCAAGCATAGTGAGCGCTTTTATTTTAGCTTCCCGCTCCTCAATCATCGCAGCCGGAGGGCGGAGAATTGCACCCAACAAACCTGTTTTTAATCGGCAGTGTCTGCCTACTAAAACATTATCCAGCACAGTCATATTGTTAAACAAGCGGATATTTTGAAAAGTTCTAGCAATGCCGAAAGTTGTCAGGCGATCTGGCGGTAAACCCGTTATATTCTTCTGTTCAAGGAGCAACTGACCGCCAGTCGGTTTGTAGATGCCCGTAAGCATATTAAAAAAAGTAGTTTTGCCCGCACCGTTGGGGCCGATCAAACTGGCGATCGAGCCTTTTTCCAAGGTTAAGCTGACCTGGTTGACGGCAGTCAAACCGCCGAATCGCATTGTAAGTTGCTGTGCTTCTAATAATGACATTTTGGTTCGGTTTTCTAAGATTTTATAGTAGTGCGATCGTCCTGGTCACAAGCTTTCACGCACACAAATCAATTTGGGATGGGGAGATTTTAGGACATATTCTCTAACGTACAGACAAAATAGAACTTAAAAAGATTAGATTCTAGCGAACGGCGAGGGCGATATTGTGCGTGTAAATCGGCAGTCGAAAAGTTTTCAATAACTTTGAGATTGAGTTCGTCAGCCAAAGTTGCAATTTTTTCAAACCCAGTAATCCACGGTGCATACATACTTTCGTATTTATCTATGTAATCATTGATATCGTGGTAGCCCGTCGTTCTCAAAATCACCTTTTCCGACATATAATCAAAGGACAATCGGAAATTATGAACATTGTTGCGAATTTGTTCTAATACAAATATTACATCTTTTTTGTCAACCAAAGTAGTGTTGCCTTCCCACAAAAAATAGGTCGGTCGAGTGAAATCAAATTCACTCTGTTTCAGCAAGGAGATTAAACCGTCTTTTACGTAATCGCCGGGAAGGTAGCGAACATTGGCAGTAACTTTGTTAGCTTTGAGAGTTTCTTCTTTTAATTGAAGAGTAACCCGGTCGTCTATTTCAAAATAAGTGACTTTTTCTCCATTAATTCTAGCAGCTCTCGTATCCAAGCCCGAACCTAAAATAACTACTTGCTTGCAACCTCCTAAAATTTGGTTTGACAAAACATCATCAAAATATTTAGTCCGCAACTTAACCATTTCTTTAGCGGCGGGAGAGCTTTGAGCTATTTGGTTAGCTATTTTTTTTGTTTCCTCATTGAGCCATATTTTTACTACATGATCAGTATAGAGAGGAATGGCTTCTTCATTCTCTTCGGCTCTAAATTCCGCAACGATAAAAGCAGTACCAGTTACATTGTTCATGGCTAATCTTTCACCCTTACTGAGTAGTTGGTTACAAATAAACATTAGATGGGGACGGGGTTTTTACGCCCATAAACTCCCTTGCATCCTAGATTCTTAGCTAAACCAGCCTACAAAATACTATAGTTTTTGCCCTTACCTACTTATTGACTTCTCGCATCTGCTAAAGACTCATTGCTCGGTTCACCATCAGAATGCAGTTCAGCTTGGTGTATCTTATCAGGAATCAGCCCCTCCGGCCGCACGAGCATCATGACAACAAGAGTTAGGCCGAATAGAAATAAGCGCATTTGAATCGGGTCTAAACTGGTTGCCAGAAAGTCTCGCAACTGGGGAATTGCAATCCTGGGGAGTACAAAAGTATTCAGAAAACCCTTGAGGACTTGCGCTAATTGTGGCAGATAAAGCCGATCGGCAGACATGATAATGATAGCGCCCAAAATCACCCCAGTCATGTTGCCCAAACCGCCTAAAATCACCATACACAGGATGATTACCGACACCGAGAAATCGAAAACGCTGGGGAAAATCGCGCTGATATAGGCGGCGTAAAATGCGCCTGCAAAGCCTGAAAACGTCGCTCCCATCGCAAAAGCAGAAAGTTTGGTTTTGACTAGGTTAATGCCCATCGCACTCGCCGCTAACTCATCTTCGCGCATGGCATTCCACGCCCTCCCCAAGCGGGAATCTCGCAGCCGCGAAATCATGAAGTAAGCAAAGACAACTAACAGTAAAATTAGGTAGTACCAGGGAAAGTAGTTGCCGGTGCTGAAAGTGCCGATAATGGGGAGAGATGGACGCCCGATCGGGTTTATGCCCGCTTCGCCGCCGGTGAGGTTAAAAGGTCGATCGCACCCAACCAGACACAGCACTAACTCGGGTTTACCCAACAGGGAAGCAACAATCTTCGAGACTGGTTCATCAATCCGAATCGCGGTTAAATTCCTAAAGACAACCGGGATAATTTCGCCAAAACCGAGGGTAACAATCGCCAAATAATCGCCCTTGAGTCGCAGTGTGGGAATACCCAGGATTACGCCCGCGATCGCAGCTACACCAGCCGCGATCGGCAGTACCACCCAAAAGTTCCAAGCAATATTTAACTGCCCAGAAGATAGCAAAGCCGTCGTGTAAGCGCCGATCGCGAAAAACGCGGCATATCCCAAATCCAACAAACCCGCAAAACCCACAGTAATATTCAAACCCAGCGCCAACATAATAAAGATTTGAATCTGTACTACAGTAGCAATCCAGCCGGTTTGAGCCTGAATGTCGATAAACGGAAACAGAATTAGAATAAAAGCTAATGTCACCAGAGTTGCCAGTCGCTGGCGTTCTCCCTGCAAACCCTGCAAAGCACCCATTAACGTAGCTGTCAAAATTGCGATCGTCAAACTGCAAATCCCGTACAGCAGCGTCGTCGGCAAAGCCACAGCAGCTTGACCCGACAAAGGTCTAATCAAAACCCCTTCTAACACACTCGCAACTAACAGCCAAACTCCCAATCCCAATCCCGCTAAACTGCCGATAGTCGCACCCATTTTCGGGCTGTAAACCTTCTGCTCCCGACAGCCAATAAAGCCCGCCGCCGTACCCATCAGCCAGCCGATCACGGTGCCGCTCCAACCGCCGAATAACAGAACAGTCAAAGATGCGATCGCCCCTAAAATACCAGTCGATTTGATCGCATTAATTATTTTTTTTGACATAGTAATAAATTATTAGTCATTAGTTATTAGTCAGCAGTTAGTAGTTAGATGAAAGAATGCTAGGAATCGCCGTTTTATAGATGCGACTGACGCGGGCAATGCCAATTACTGCCTCAAGCAACTCGATCGAGGGCTGGTTCGGGAAAACGCTGAGCGGGCTAGGTACAGTTTAGAGTGTTTTGAGAACGATTGTTTCACCAAAGCGCTCGAAACTTCAAATATACTGGAACTGTTACCGGAACACACTTCAAACGGGCGATCGCTATATGGTACAAGCACCTCAAAAAACTATCACCCTCGACGAGTTTTTGCAACTCCCAGAAACAAAACCCGCTAGCGAATACATCAAAGGTGTGATCGTACAAAAACCTATGCCACAAGGAAAACACAGCAAACTACAAGGCAGACTCGTAACAGTCACCAACGACATCGCAGAGAAACCGCAAATTGCCCTAGCCCTACCAGAACTTCGCTGCACGTTTGGCGGACGTTCTATTGTCCCCGATGTCGCGATTTTTGTTTGGAATCGCATTCCCCTAGACGCTGACGGCGAAATTGCCAATACATTTAATGCTCACCCAGACTGGACAATAGAAATTTTGTCCCCAGCCCAAAGCCAAACCAAAGTCACAAACAATATTTTGCACTGTTTGAATGCTGGTTGTCAGATGGGGTGGTTGCTCGATCCCGATGAAAAAAACATTTTAGCCTATCCCGCAAGGCAGCAGCCGATTTCATTGCAAGAACCAACAGATATACTTCCGATGCCCAAATTTATGCCGGAAATGCAGTTGACTTTAGGCGAAGTTTTTGGTTGGCTCAAACCAGGGAATGTTTAAAACGTAAAACTACAACGTAAAACGCGATCGCTTTTAGTTCCCCAACTTCTTAAAGACTTCGGGGGTTTGGGGGCGAGGTTTTTTGAGATATACTTAAATCTCTCTTGCCATTATTTAAACCGCGCAATTTCAAACCTTCTCCTGAACATTTTCACCCAACAAGCCCCCTGGACGAAAAGCCAAAATCACCACCAAAACCCCAAACACCCAAGCATTAGTCCAGCGACTCGACAAATACTGATCGCTCAAAGACGAAAGCAACCCAATCAAAACCCCTCCTAACATCGCCCCGACAATATTGCCAATTCCCCCCAAAACTGCCGCCGTAAAAGCCCTCAAACCTGCCGTAAACCCCATCGTAAACACAATAGTATTGTTGTACAGACCAACCAGAATCCCAGCAGAACCAGCCAAAGCTCCCCCAATCAAAAAAGTCAGAGCAATAATCTGATCCACATTAATTCCCATAATTTTAGCAGCATCGCGGCTTTGAGCGGTTGCCCGCATCGCCTTTCCCAGACGAGTGTACTGCACAAACACATGAAGCAAAACCATCAATACAACCGCCACCACCAACACAATTAAATCTTTCGTAGTAAATACAATACTCGTTTGAATTCCCAAAGCTTTGAAAATATCAACTCGCGGCAACAAATCGGGAAAGCTTTTCGGAGCAGCAGAATTAGAACCCATCACCGGAATAAAAGCTTTCAATCCTCCCCAAAAGAGCCCCATATTTTGGAAAATAAAAGAAACTCCAATCGCTGAAATTAAAGGAGCCAAACGGGGAGCATTTCGCAAAGGCCGATAAGCGTACTTTTCCACAACAATATTCAGCCCAGCACAAAACACCGAACATACAATTAAAGCAACTAACATCACCGGTATAGCAATAGCCAAAGGTGCGCCATCTTGCATCCCAAAAGCCCCGAACACGGTTAGGGAAGCAAAAGCACCCAACATATACAAATCGCCGTGAGCAAAATTGATTAACTCAATAATGCCATAAACCATAGTGTAACCCAAAGCAATAATTGCAATCAACGCGCCGTTGACAAGACCAACTAATAATTGTTGGATAAAAACTTCAGGACTGCTGACTATTTCTCCAAGGATTTTTGGCAAATCAAATCCTGCAATGGGACCTAATAGCAAAACTATATAAACTACACCTAGATATAAGAGAATACTTTTCCAGTTCTTCATGTTTTTGAGTAATTGGGAATTGGGAATTGGGAATTGGGAATTGGGAATTAGGAATTGGGAATTGGGAATCGAGACTCGGGCATGGGACATTGGAGGGAGAAGCAAAAAGGCATAATTTTGTATTATCCCTTCTTCCTTCTTCCTTCTTCCCGATATCCGTTACATCCGTTACATCCGTTATAAAATCCGTTGCCGAACTTCCCTCTTCCTTCTAATTAATTATTCCGTCTTGAGCGCATTCACGAACTCCCACTTGCCACCTTTAACAACATTTCCTGACATTGTAGTCAAGCTCGTGTCGCCGTTGGTATCAAAACTCCAAGTGCCGAGTACCCCGTTAAAATCTTTAGTTGCCAAGACAGCTTCGCGGATAGCAGCGCGGTCATTTTTGCAAACTTTATTAATTGCGCCGATCGCAACTTTAGCAGCTTCATAGGCGTAAGCTGCATAAGCTTCCGGTTCAGCATTATATTTTGCCTTGTAACTTTCGTACCACTTCGCGCCCGCACCAGTCAATTCTTGAGGAGGCAAGCCACCAAAAGTAGCGTAAATTCCTTCGGCATCTTTGCCCGCCGCGTCAATTAAAGCTTGCTCTTTAATGCCGTCGGGCCCCATGAACTTAACTGCATCAGCCGCCATCCCAACATTTCTCATGTCTTTAATTATTTGTCCGGCATTGCTCTGAGTAGTGCCACCGAAGTAAATCATGTCGGGATTTAAAGCTTTGATCTTATTCATTAACGCCTTGTAGTCGCTAGCTTTAATATCAATTCCCTCTCTTCCGAGGACTTGAATTCCCAACTTTTTAGAAGTGGCTTCAAAAACGTCAGCGATGCCTTTGCCGTAGAGTTCTTGGTCGTCGAGAATATAGACTTTTTGCACGCCCAAAGATTTCGCCCAGTTGCCAGCTACAGCCCCTTGAAGGTCGTCAGCGGGGACAACGCGAGTGAAATTGCGAGTGCCAGCAGGATAATAAACGTTGGGTTCTTTGGCTTCGCCTTTTCCTGGTTTAGTCAGTCCCGGATAAGTGTTGGCCGGACTGATCATGACGATGTTAGCTTGGTTGAGCACGGGAATGGAAAGTTTGGCGGCACCGGAGTTATAGTGACCGATGACGGCAACTACCGAACCGTCAGCGACGGCTTTGTTGGAGTTCGACGTTACTTGGGCCGGGTCCCATTTGCCGGCGGCGGCGGTGGCGTCATCGAAAACTTCGTATTGAATTTGGATTTTGCCGTCGCAAGCTTTGGAGTCGGTTTCGGCGAGGGCTTGTTGGATGCCGTTGACCATTGTTTGAGCTTGACCCAAGGCGCTGCCTGTCATCGGGAGCATGGAGACTATTTTGACAGTATTTGGGTCTCCGGGGCTGCTGACTGCGACGGGAGTGGCTGCGGGACTGGTTCCGGGGCTCCCTCCGGGAGTTGTGGCGGTGGGTGCTGGAGGATTTTGACAGCTAGCGCACAGAGAGGCTATTCCGGCGGCAAAAAGTAATTTTCGCAATCCTGCGGCGCCGAGATTGTGTGTTGAGTTGATTTTTGGGGGTGTGGCACTTTTGCCGCCTGACTTCTGGGAAAAGTTCATAGGTTGGTTCGTTTGTTGGTTGCGTTTTAGCATATTTCCACTCTCTAAGTCTGTAAGTCAAGAGTTAGCACAGATTTTCAACTTTTACGTGAACTCTTAAAGATACACCGCTGCAACAAGCTTCTTCTCTCGTTCCCGTGAACTTCCTGGGAAGGCGTACCAGGCCAGGAAACGAGGGAGAGCCTCGGTCAATGGGTTTCCAGGATCTTCCGGGGAACCAGTTAAAACCTGTTCAACCAGTTAAAAACTAAAAGGGAAAGGAAAATACAGATTTCCTTTCCCTTTCTCAAAGCTCCAGCGTCAAATCAGCTTGATTGCGAAATCAAAGACGAATCCTTTTTTTCTTTTGAGCGATCGACACTAAAATCTTCATAGTACGATCGCTCAGTATTAACATCCCACAAATCGTGCTTTTCCCCGAGAATATTTCTCACAGCCAGCATCCCTGTCAGCATGGAATGGTCTTGGTTGTTGTATCGGTGCATACCGTTTCGCCCGATCGTCTGCAAATTCTCAAATCCCTTCAAAAAACCTTCAAGTACCTGCAAGTGTCCTCGATATTCCCCATCATAAACTGGATAAGCTTTAAGTTGCCGTATGACAACTCCATCTTCAACATCGGCAGTTGTTGCTAAACCCAAACCAACCAACTCGCGAGTTGCTAATTCAACAAGATCTGCGTCCGACATTTCCCAAATCTCGTCGCCTACGCTACAGAAATATTCCATTCCCAAACAACTTTTGCTGGCGTCGGGAACTAAAGCGGCGCTCCAATTCTTAAAGTTTTGAATTCGTCCCACTTTGACTTCGGGGGAGTGAATGTAAATCCAGTTGTCAGGAAACAAATCCTTGCGATTGACAATCAGCGATACAATCAAAAAATCTCGATATTTGAGCGATCGCGCGGCGTGCAACACCTCTTCTGGTGGCTGGGGTTTCAGTCTTGCTACCAGTGCCGATATCGGCATACTCGTAATGAAATTATCCGCCGAATATTGAACTACTTCTCCGTTTTGCTCCGCAGTAATACTTTTAATCTTATTACCTTCACGCTCAAAGCTAATCACTTTAGTATCCAGATAAACTTTGCCGTCTTTATTCTCCACAGCTTCCGCGAACTTTTCCCACATCATCCCCGGCCCCAAAGCCGGATAATCAAACTCTTTGATTAATGTTTTAGTGTCGTTGCTGCCAAACAAAGCATTAATAATTGCAGTCGTCAGCGACAATCCTTTAATGCGCTGCGCCGCCCAATCTGCTTGAATTTCCGAACAAGGAATGCCCCAAACTTTTTCAGTGTAAGTCTTAAAAAATGTTTTATACAAGCGCTCGCCAAAACGATTGATCACCCACTGTTCAAAAGTTTTTTCTTCCGTAAGTGGCCAAATTCTCACTTTCAGATAACTCAAAATAATCAGCGTACTCTCAATTATGCCCAAATTAAAGAGAGTATTGAAGGCACTAATCGGATAGTTAAAAAATTTCCCTCGATAAAAAATTCGCGACAATCGTGGCACTTTAATAAACTCATTTCCCAGCACCTCTTGCCACAACTGCTGCACGGCTTCAACTTTAGTATAAAAGCGGTGGCCGCCAATGTCGAAACGATAGCCTTTGTAGGTTTCGGTGCGAGCTATTCCCCCAACTTTATCACCTTTTTCTAGTACAACAGGGATGATGCCTTGCTTGACGAGCTCGTAGGCAGCAGTCAAGCCCGCAGGGCCTGCACCGACGATCGCAACAGGATAATGTTTCACTCAGCCTACCTCCAGCTTTTTTATCCAAACTATACAGTTATTTATAACTTGTCACAGTGATAGATGCACCCGTGAATACCCTGAGAAACGAGCGCTCGACCTGATGTTTAAGCACAATTTGCCTTGATTTATTGAGCGGATATCGGCAAGCTAACTTTGCCAGTCACAGGCTTTTTTTGGTATAAATAGCGACCAGTGCCGATCGCGAATGCCAGTCCGCTGTAAAAGTAGAAAAGCCAGTGCCAAGGAATTGTTTTTAGGGCAAATAGGATACCGTGTTTACGGTAAAAAAATCGGTAAAGTGGTGCATTAATTGCTACCAGCGGTATTGCCAGCAAACCAGCCAGTAGCAGAAAGCTCAGCGACCAGCACGTCCCCAAAATTGCCAGTAGCACTGCATAAGTTAAAATCACGCTGATGCGGTTTGAAACTTGCAAGTTGAGGTCGTTATTCAATTTGCGATCGCGCCAAATCAGTTCTGTCCAAGGCAGTGCTCGGTAGAAAAAGTCAGCTTTCACCATACCCATAGGTTTCCACCGCTTTAAATGCTTAACCTGCAATGTTTTGCACAGCCGAATGTTATAACCTGCTTGTTTCAAACGGTAGCCGAACTCAATATCTTCGATCGAAGCTTGGCGGTAACTCTCATTAAAGCCGCCCATCTGCAAAAAAATTTCCCGGCGAATCACTCCGCAAGCGCCCCAAAAAGTCGAAGCCTCTTCGTTACCTGTTTGGTGGACGTAGTGGTGCAGCAAGTTCCTGTACTGCGATAGAAAATCGGGATCTCCTGGAGCATCGTCGTAAGAGCCGATGAAAGCAGCTAAGTAGGGATTATTTTTGAACACCGAGATCGCATAGCCCACAGCTTCTGGACAAACAGCGACATCAGCATCCACAAAAAACAGAATATCTCCCTTTGCAGCTTGGGCACCCAAATTCCTTGCCCGCGCTGGCCCCCCGCATTCGGGAATCCTGATCACTTTGGCGCCGAATTCGTTGGCCAGACGCCAGGAACCGTCGCTTTCGCCATCTGCTACTACAATAATCTCGATCGGCCTGGGCACAGCTTGAGCCAGTTTTGACAAACAGGTGCGGAAGAAAGCGCCCCCGTTGTGGACTGGGATAATAACGGATACAGTGGGGTCGGCGGTAGAAATCATTACCTAAATTGTTTAAATTGCAGGGGCTAAAATTTGCTGGAATTTTATTGGTGCTACTTTACGAAGGGTAAAATCAGCTCTACTTTTTTATTTATAACTCGATTGCTGGTTGTCTTCAACTAGATTTTTTTCTGGTATTCTCGATTTGATTTTCCCCATTCTTACCTCTATTTTACGCCATATCTTGCTGAGACTGACCTGATGTAGACAACAGCTTTACAAAATCTTTAAATATATCATTGTTTGTGTAAACTTCGGAAAAAGCCCCAGCAGCAATTTGGTACGGCTGTGGTGCAATGCACAAAACTTTGATTTTATAAGTAAGCCCATCGTATAAAATCAAACATCGTTTATACGGGCACCCGGTAACTGTCAGGACTGGCCCGGTACAATTTCTTTTACAGACCTCATCCGCGAGTGACTCCTGCACCAAGTCTCGATCGCGACTGCGGACTCAATGCACATTTTATGACTTTTGGCAATATATTTAAAATATACGTCTTAAAATTTCCGACGCTGTACGATCGAGCTTTGGTAATTTGCTAACATACCCTTAGCCAGCTCCCTTTGAGTCAAAATTTTTACATAAACAAGTTTTTATATTACATGAACACCTCCCAAAACAATTTAAATGAGGCATTAGTTTCAGTCATCATACCAGCTTTCAACGCTGAAACTTTTATTGCTAGAACATTAGAATCTGTTTTATCTCAAACTTATTAAAATATAGAAGTTTTAGTAGTTGACGACGGCTCTAGAGATACAACTGCCGAGATCGTCAAATCTTTTGCTCAAAAAGATAGCCGAGTCAGCTTATTCCAACAGTCAAATGCCGGCGTCGCCGCCGCTCGCAACCTAGCCATTGCAAAATCAAAAGGCGAATATATTGCTCCCATCGATGCCGACGATATTTGGTATCCGCAAAACCTAGAAAAACAAGTCGAATGCTTAATTAGGTAGTGCCCTGAAGGAAAGGATCAGAGTACGTTATGATTAGAGAAGTGTTTGCCATAGCGTGATCTGACATTAGAAATTAATTGTTGCCCTAATTGTGGTTCGGAAGAAGTTAGTCGAAACGGTCAAACTCGGCATCATAAACTTTCATTATAAATGCCGAGAATGTGGTCGTCAATTTGTTTTAAATCCGGCATGGAAACCTATTACAAAAGAACAAAAAGAGTTGATGTCACGGATGCTACTTGAACGTATTTCTCAGGCGGGGATTGCTCGGGTACTACAAGTGTCCGAAGATACAGTGCAGCGATACGTTAATAGCCAAGCCGCTGCTGTTAAGAAGCAAGTGGAGATGACTCCCAAGCAAAAAAAGCGCTTGAGTGTTCAGATGGATGAGTTATGGTCATTCGTTGATAGTAAAGGAAATCAGCAGTGGGTCTGGCTGGCATTGGATGCCCAGACTAGGGAAATTGTTGGTGTACATATTGGAGATCGTAGCGCAGTATCGGCTCAAGCTTTATGGAATTCAATGCCACCAGTGTACCGTCAGTGTGCAGTAATTTATACCGACCATTGGAGTGCTTATGATTCTGTATTGCCAAGCATTCGTCATCGCGCCGTGTAGATAAAGATAGTGGTTTTACTAGCTATATCGAGCGCTTCAACTGTACTATTCGACAACGAGTGTCTCGATTGGTAAGAAAGAGCTTAGCCTTCTCTAAAAAATTAGAAAATCATATTGCTGCCATTTGGCGCTTTGTGCATCATTACAATGCTAATTTACAACTCTAAACGCCTACTTTCTTTGAATTCAGTTTAATTCTCTTGATCCTTTCCTTCAGGGCACTACCCTTAATTAAATCAGAACAATCCGTAGGAGTTGTCTATTCCTGGTCACTTGATATAGTCATTTCAAATAAGTATGAGACTATTTAAAAATCAGGTAAAATTAATAAAAATAGTGAAGCCGCTAGGAAAATGTCTTACAGTATTGATTTAAGAAAAAGAGTAGTGGATTATGTAGAAAATGGCGGTCGTATCGCTCAAGCAACCGGACTTTTTCAGGTAGGAAGAGCAACGATATATCGGTGGCTGGGTCGGAATGACCGTATTGGCCACCCAGGTAAAAAGACGTAAGAGAAAGCTAGATTGGCAAGCTTTAGAAAACGATGTAAAAAAGAACCCAGATGCCAGATTAATCGACAGAGCCAAGAAGTTTGGGGTCAGACCAAGTGCCATATCTTATGCTCTTAAAGAAATGAAAATTACTCGAAAAAAAAACAACTTCGTTATCAGGAAAGAAACCGAGAATCAAGAATGAAATACTACAGATATCTGAGATAATTAATTAAAGTATCGGGAAGTCAAAGTCTGGTTTTTATTGATGAGTCAGGATTTGAAGAGTTTCAAGATTGTGCATTTGGCTGGTCAAAAAAAGGCAAAAAAGTCTGGGGTGAAAAGTCAGGAAAACGGGGGAAAAGAGAAAATCTAGTAGCCGGAAGAAGGAAAGGAAAAAAGGACTTAATTGCCCCAATGGTTTTTACGGGCAGCCTCAATGCAGAAGGTTTTGAAGGGTGGTTATCTTTATATTTATTACCCTCTCTGACCCAGCCATCTATCTTAATCATGGATAATGCACCGATTCATCGAAAAACAGCCATTCGAGAACTGGTAGAGGAAACGGATCATCAAGTTCTTTTTCTCCCAAAATATTCTCCCGACCTGAACGATATTGAACACGATTTTAGTGCCTTAAAGCGAGCCAGAATGTATGCTCCTCCTGGCACATCTTTAGATGAACTCATCTGTGCCTACTGCGCTCAATAGTGTCTCTTTTTTATTTGAAATGACTATATCAACGAAAAAGACTTACTCACAGGTGGATTTTACAACTCCACCATCGAAGGAGAAGTATACAAAGCTTTAGTTTATAAATATTTTATGGGTAATGCGAGTTCATCTCTGATCCGCCGCATTTGTTTCGAGAGAGTCGGTGGTTACAATTGCAAATTGAAAGCCGAAAACGCCCAAGGCTGCGAAGACTTGGAACTTTTTCTCCGCATCGCTGAACATTATCAATTTAAAGTAGTGCCAGAATTTTTAGTTGGCTACCGACAGATTCCCAGCAGTATGTCTTGCAACTATGCAGCAATGGCAAAATCTCACTCTCTAATTATGGCAGATGTCCGGGAGCGGCATCCTGAAATTCCTGCCAATATTTATCGCTGGTCTAGCAGCAGTTTTTATATATACAATTTAGCCGTTAAAAGCAACCGTAACGGCAACCATCGGAGTACATTATTTTGGCTGTATCGAGCTTTTAGAGAAGATTTATTAATGACACTTTTGCGCCACAATTTGTACGTGCTGTCAATAGAAAGTATATTAAAAATAATAGTTCCACCGCCAAGTGGATCAGGGTTAGAGTTAAAACAATCATCAGAATCGAGTGAAGGGACGACACTTGCTAAGATTGAGACGCGAACAAAAGTTCACAGAATACTGCCGTCGCAGGTATATGAAAGAATGCGGTTCAATAGTTTAGCCAATCGAAAATCTAAATAAACCCAACCTTGAAAAACCCGGTTTTTTGAAGAAACCGGGTTTTTGAGGAAGCTAGAGGGCGTTTAATTCTGCCTGGTTGGTCGCTCAAGAACCAGGAAAAAGGGTTAAATAAAAGAATTTTTATTTTCCATTCTTCCTTCTTCCTTCTTCCTTCTCCCTTTTACTTAATCTCTCTAAGCGTGAGAAGCTGTAGCCGTTTGAGCTTTTGGTTGCTGGCCGTCTGGCGCCAGGGATTCCCCTTCAATAAACGAGCGCAACATCCAAGCCATTTGTTCGTGCTGTTCCATCAAACCCGTCAAAAAGTCTGCGGTTCCGTCATCCTTAAACTCTTCACCGCACTGTTCGACGTGTTGGCGGAGATTGCGAATAATCAGTTCGTGGTCGTCAACTAAACGCGAGACCATTTCCGTAGCCAAAGGCAAATCGCCGATATGTTCTTTAATCGAGCCATACTTCAGAAAACCCTCAGCAGTACCAATTGGATAGCCACCTAAAGTTCTCACCCGTTCCGCCATAGCATCGATATTTACTGTTAACGCCTGATAGTGTTCTTCCCACAACTGGTGGAGCGATCTAAACTGCGGGCCCACTACATCCCAGTGATACTTTTTGGTTTTGATTAACAGCAGATAAGCATCTGCCAGGTCGTGATTCAATAGTTCGATAACGCCTGCACGCTGCTCGTCCGATAAGCCTATGTTTAACTTACGCATTGAAAATTGTTCCTTCAACTCTAACTTTACATTTATTAGAACAAATTTCGCCTGCCACTTACATCAACCCAGAGGACGATCGAAGACGATCGCACTTTAGTAAAATATCTGCTTTTCAGGTTAAAGTGATTGCAATATTGATACCCTTAGATAGATGCAATTAAACTTATTGTTCCGAAGCACCTTTGATTGGCGAACACAGCAATTGCCCGCAGGTGAACCCCCGCTCAATCCCGCTATAGAAAAAGGCTGCATTCTGATTGCCAGTAAAAATTAAGGAATTTATAAGGAATTTATGCCGAAATTAACCAACCTCCCACACACTTAATTGTGCGGGCTGCTTTCAATGACGGCATAAGAGATTTGCAATTAAATATAACCGCATTTATCCTAGAAAGCTAGGAAACAGATTTTCTGACATGAGCGGTGCTGACCTCTGTGATTGGGATGCTAGAAATGATATTGAGTCAAACCGTTAAATCGACGTTCCAGGATGCTACCAAGAAACAGACGCGCGATCCCCATCTAAACTTTATGGCAAAAGTGGCGGAAGACCCAGATCAAATACAGCCATGAAACCCTTGGCCCCATCGAGTAGACCGAAAGAGAGAACCTGTTTGCTCGCTTCACCTTCAGGAAGACTTGCGCCGCTGTGACCACCCCAGCACTAAGCCGAACGTATCAACGGCAGTGTAGCGTTTTGGGTCCCCATGAAGGCTTTGTCAAACCCGACACTTGAACCATCGTTATGGCCACTGGTTAAACCTGGTTCTTAACGGAGGGCGCCTCCAGGACAGATAAAAAAACCAGTCCTCTGTGTTTGCGCGAAGGAGGAGATAGAGGGCATTGCAGTTTGTCCTATGTGGGGAATACGGGGTAAAGTAGCGGTAGGAAAGATTTATCCATACTTTTACTAACTGTGCTACTTTCATTGTTAGCTGTAAACCATCATGCGGGAAATCTGCCAGAGCGTGGAAACCATATTTCAACTGCTGTTAGACGAACTTAAAAAGTCCACTCGCGCGTCTGAGCAGAACTGCCAAGATGTAGCAGGGCGACTCGCAGCAGAAGTCAACAGGATATGCACTGAAAGCCAGCGGATTCAAGCCTCCGGAGATATAGAAGGTTCAGCCCAGAGCCTCGCTCAGCACCGCTTGCAACAATGCCTCCACTATTACAATTTAGGCTCCGGGCCCGGGCGAGTAGAATTGCACAGTACCCTCAGCGCGATCGTCTATCGCTACATCACCCCTCCGCAGGTGCAGTCTAGCTATCAGGCGCGAGTAGAACTGATCAAAGATTTTTTGCAAGGATTTTATCTCGAAGCTTTAAAGGCATTCCGGCGCGAAACCCAACTGCCACCTACCTACAGTCCCCGCACTCGCTTAGAACTAGCAGAGTACATGGCCTTTGTAGAGCGCTTCGGCAAGCGGCGCATTCCTTTACCTCGGAACCGCAGCCAGCAACTAATTATTTTACGGGCCCAAACGTTTTCCCAGCAGCAGCCCAAAGAAACCTCCGTAGATATGGAACAAGCCGCCGACGGAGGGGCTTCTGATTCCGACCAAACTTGGAATGACACCTCGGTGCACTCTGTGCGGGAAGCGATGGCCGGACAGGGTTCGGCGGCAATTCGTCCGCTAGGCGACGAGTCAGAATCTCTGCGGCAAAACGTGATTGACGAATTAGTGGGTTACTTGAAAGAGCGCAATCAACAAGACTGCGCCGATTACTTCGTGCTGCGCTTGCAAGACTTGCCGACTAATGAAATAGAGTCGCTTCTGGGCATAACTCCCCGCCAAAGAGATTATTTGCAGCAGCGCTTCAAGTACCATTTGCTCAGGTTCGCCATGTCGCACCGCTGGGAACTCGTTCACCAGTGGCTGGAAGCAGACTTAGACCGCAATTTGGGTTTGCTGCCTTCTCAGTGGCAGGCTTTTGGCGAGCAAATTGGTCCAGAGGGACAGCGTTTGCTAAAGTTGAAACAACAGGGTCTGTCAGAGTCAGCGATCGCCCAAACCCTGGGCAGCACGGTAGCCCAGGTACAGAAGCGGTGGTTTAAATTGCTGGAACTTGCGTGGGAATTGCGAAATCGTTCAGATTCCGGAGAAGGGGCATCTAGTGATGAATAACGAAACGAACAGGGATGCAGAGGCTTTCGATCGCCATTTTTTAGACTGGATATTGCAGGCGCCGATCGCGAATACCTCTAACGAAGATGAGGAAAACCTCAATCCATCCCCTCGCTCAGAAGAGTGGGGCGACACAGACGACAATTCCGGGGTGGAATACTGGGAATGGGACGAACCAGACCCGCTGGACTATCAAGTGGGGGCGCACAGCAATGCACCCGCACAACCGCTGACAATTGGAGAAATACCGACCGTGCAAGACCGTTTTCAGACCTTGTTAAAAGAAAGGCTTAGAGCCGAAATTGAATCTAACCCGCCGCTGTTCCCCTGGGAAACAGAATTCAAAAGCTACGACCACGATTATCCAGACGATGTAGCCCCGCAATGGGTTCCTCCCCTACACCTCTGGACTCCCCAACTACAAAATATCAGGTGGGGCCGCCTGCCAATTCCGATCGCCCAAGGGGTTTTTGCTCAACTGCTAGAACCTTGTCAGGAACTGGTAATGTCGTCGCTGCGGCAAGGCTCAAAGTTAGTTCGCGCTGTAGATGGCTTATTTCCGGGCCAGTCTCAGGAACTCAACGAATTAGCTGGTTTAGTGCTCCGAGGTTCTTTGCGGGGACTTCTAGATTTAGAAGATTTCCCGAATTACGAAGCAGCCAGTACCGATCAACAAATGGTGCTGTCGCTGTTGGCGGCTAAGGAAATCATTGAGTCTCTAACTCTCGATTGTCCTGTGAATCAGCCGCCGGTTTCGCGGGAGTGGCTGACTGGTTTGGGTGCGCTGACTCTGGAGGCTCAATACCTCTCGAACCCCAACAGAGAACAGCCAATGCCGTGTTTAAGAGTTGAGTGCCAATTTCCGGGGGCAGGAAGTTTGGAACTCAGGGGAGGAGATGCCGAAGCAACTGCACATCGTCCGAATTCCGGGCATTTAAGTGTGGAGTTGTTTGACCCACAACCTAACAAGACTTATGCCCTAGAAGTTCGATTCCAAAACTTCGAGACCAGACCTTTGATGTTTGCTATTCGTCCAATTTGGGCAGGACAAGATAGCAATTAGAAAGGTCTATTTAGAGTAAATAATTTAGGTTTTTACTCTCTGGTTTGACCTCACACAAAAACAGATGCAATCCCTCGACTTTGGTCGTGGAAAGCGAAAAAATTTAGATCTTAGTTCAAGCCCCCAGATTCATCGGTGGAGTAAATCTAAAATCTAAAATCTAAAATCTACAATCTACTGCTCGTTGACTTGGATGGGTGCACATGACAACTGATAACCTGCGAAATATACCTGTTTTGGGTAAGCTGTGGGAGCAGATTGAGGCCATGCCTCCGCCGGTGATTGAGGATTCTTTACTGCTGCGAATCCTAGTTCAGTTGTTGGTAATTGTGGGAATTGTGGCTACTGACGTTGCTGCTGAAGAACCCCTGAACCTGTGGGCTGTGCCTGTTAGTATTGTGGGAGCAACTTGGAGTTGGTACCGCCGCCGCGATCGCAATGTAGCTGCTAAGTTCTGCATAGCTATTGGAATGCTGGTGGCGCTGTTCGCTTTTTTTAGCCGCTTGGTGGGAGAATTAAATGATACGCGGTTAGTTTTGGCGCAACTGTTAATCCAACTTCAAGTGCTGCACAGTTTCGATTTGCCTCGCCGCAAGGATTTAGGCTATTCGATGGTAATCGGGCTAATTTTGTTAGGGGTAGCAGCGACTCTCAGCCAAACCTTGACTTTTGCGCCGCTATTGTTGGTGTTTTTGGCTTTAGCGCTTCCGACTTTGGTTTTGGATTATCGATCGCGTTTGGGATTTGTGAAGCCAGAAGCCCTTGGCCAAAAAGCACAAGGTAAAGGGAAAAATGAAAGCCTGTCGCTATTTGCTGCTACTTTATCCCCAAAGTATTTTGGTTGGCTGCTGCTGATAACTGTCGGGTTGGGGCTGACTATTTTTGCGTTTTTGCCGCGCCTCCCTGGCTATCAGTTGCGGACTTTTCCGGTGAGTGCTCCTATTGAATATCAGGGAGAGTTTGACTCGCGCAGCATTATAAATCCGGGGTATGTCAGAGGGGGAAATCAAAAAGGAACTGGCGGAGGAAGGGGGAGAAACCCAGACTCTGGGCCAGGAGAGGTGGACTCTACTTTTTATTACGGTTTCAACCAGCGCATCAATCAAAATTTGCGCGGGGAAATGAAACCTGAAGTGGTGATGCGGGTGCGATCGCAGGCTGCGGGTTTTTGGCGGGTGTTGGGATTCGACAAATACACCGGTCAGGGTTGGGAAATTTCTCGCAACGAACAAGCTCAAAAGCTGACTCGACCTAGGTGGTCTTATCAATTTTATCTGAATCCTTTTCCCAATGCGCCTCGGACTCAAGAGGTGATTCAAAGTTATACTATTGTTGCTCCATTGCCGAATTTGATTCCGGCTTTAAACAAGCCGAAGGAGCTTTATTTTCCGAGTCCAGAGGCGGCGATTGATGCGGAGGGGGGTTTGCGAGCTCCTGCGGAATTGGGAGAGGGTGTGACTTATACAGTTATTTCTAATGTGCCTTTTCGCGATCGCTCTGTGTTGGGGAAAACTGGTACTAATTACCCGAAAAATATTCGCAACTTCTATTTGGATGTGCCGCCGGAAATTGCCCAGAAGGTGCGAGAAAAAACAGAAGAAATATTGGCGGCCAGAACTAGAGTATCTCAGTCGGACAGACCGATCGATTCTCCTTACGAAAAAGCTTTGTATTTGGCTCAATATTTAAAGCAAAATCCGAATTACAAAATAGAAAAAGCTTTGCCTTACTTAGAAGAAGGTGAAGATTTAGTCGAGGCTTTTCTGTTTGGCTATAAAAACACCCAGGAGGGCAAAAAAGTTACAGGTGGATATCCCGACCACTTTTCGACGGTACTGACAATTATGCTGAGGTCGATCGGGATTCCGGCGCGACTGGCGGGGGGTTTCGATACGGGGGAATTTAACCCGTTTACTGGTTACTATGTTGTGAAAAATACCGATGCTTTCTTGATGACGGAGGTATATTTTCCCAATAATGGCTGGTTTGGTTTTAATCCGATTCCCGGTTATCCGCTGATTCCGGCTTCGGTAGAAGACAACCAGACTTTTAGTGCGCTGGAATCGTTTTGGAAGTGGGTCGCGGGTTGGCTACCGACTCCTCTCAGAAGTGGGCTCGATTCAGTCATAGGTTTTGTAATTGGCTGGATAACTTTGATTGTGGGCTGGTTTCTGGGACAGTTTGCTAAGGGTTGGGTGGGGTTATTTACTGGTTTGATTGCTGCGATCGCCTTTGGCTTTATTGGCTGGTTAATTTGGCAACTGTGGCGCAAGTGGCGCCACCGCCGCTGGCTGGCGAAGTTGCCGCCGGTGGAGGGGGTTTATCAGGAAATGCTGAAGGATTTGGCGAGTAGGGGATTTGCCAAGCAGAAAGCTCAAACGCCTTTGGAGTATGCTGAGGCAATGCGCGGCAATCATGCAACTGATGAAGCTGAGGTAATTGATGAAGTTTCACAAGCTTACGTGCGGTGGAAGTATGGCGGGGAAGCGGGTAATTTGAACCAGTTGCGGCGGTTGGTGGAAAATTTGAGGCGATCGCACTTGAAGAAACTCAAAAAGTTAAGATAGAAATCGGCGATGGAAAGAGACTGTTGACGAATAAAAAAAGGGTCAAGCCAAACATCCCATAATCATGGAAAAAAAACTCTGATGAGCCAGAGGGAAAAAGAGCAAAAAAACTAGAGACACGGGTCAAGCCAATCGGAATGTTACGCCAAAACGCCCACATTCTTGAAATATTCATAGCTGCAGCAGTCACAATATGTTGTAGACGAGTTTTGGCAAGACCCATGTAATATCAAATCCGGCTGCGCCGGAATGATATCAAATCCTTGCTTCAAAAGTCGGGCGTAAAGTCGAATCCCGAGGCCAACAAATAATTCGCGCAATTTTCATTTTTTTGACTCACAGTCAACAGTCAACAGTCAACAATTACGGACGGTGCAACCGGAATCGATATAATACCCATCTCTTGTGAAATTTATCCGGCTTTAAAAACTTTAGAAATTCTTAAAGTTTTGATTTAATCTGCTTAAATGGGGTTAAAGTTAAAAATTTTAAGAAATTTTTTTTAGTTATTTAGTAATGCACAAATCCACCTTTTTGTCAAATTAATTTAGATGCGTTTACCCTGTACCTGCACGCAGGCAAAAAATCCGGTTTCTGCGTGAATATCTCAAGCGATTATCCACGATTTTTCCTAGAAACCGGGTTGTTTAGGTTGATTGTGCGTAAGTCTGGTTAAGCAAACTTAATTTTCAAATAATCATCCTCCATCTTCGCCCCTGAAGGTTGCAGCGCCGCTAAAGCTTGCGGTAACACCAAATTACGGCGGTGATTCCCAATCCGAACATTCAACTCATCTCCCGTTTTGCTCAACTGGATCTGATCCTTAGCAATTCCGGGCAAATACAGCTCAAGACTATATTGATTGTTTTCTTGCACAATCTTAATCGTATTTTCTTTGTAATAAACTTGACTGGGATCTTCGTCTTTGTAAAGGGTTTCTTTCAACCGTTCCAAAGCTGCCAAACCGCACATTTCTTCAGAATAAAGTGGCACTTCCTTAACTGGCAGGGGCATGAAATCTGAGTGAATTTCCTGACGGTACTGCTCCTGGCTTTCTTTCCACCGTTTAAAAAATGGGTCAGTTACTTCGGCTGGAATAATCCGGTTAGCCACTACTAAATCTGTGGCTACATTGTACAAACTCAAATAGGCATGAGCGCGCAGAGACTCTTTAATTACCATTTTTTCTGGATTGGTAACTAATCTTACCGAAGTCACAGTATTGTCCGTTAAAACCTTTTCCAAAGCTTCGATTTGTTCGTAAAATTCGTAAGGTGCATCCATCACCTCTTTGTCAGGTAAAGAAAAACCCGCAATTGGTCTAAAAATAGGTTCAACTAAAGGTCTAAGGGCGGCTGATATGCCTTGCAGCGGCTTGTAAAATTTTCTCATGTACCAGCCGCCAACTTCCGGCAAACTTAGCAGTCTCAATGCTGTGCCAGTCGGAGCAGAATCGATAATTAAAACATCAAATTCGCCTTCGTCGTAATGCCGCTTCATCCGCACTAAACCGAAGATTTCATCCATTCCGGGCAAGATGGCTAATTCTTCAGCTTGCACCCCTTCGAGTCCCTGCGCTCGCAAGACTTGAGTAATGTAGCGCTTAACTGCTCCCCAATTGCCTTCTAATTCCCTGAGAGCGTCTAATTCTGCTCCCCACAAATTCGGTTTCACCAGCCGCGAATCGTGCCCGAGTTCCATGTCAAAGCTGTCGGCTAAGGAGTGAGCGGGATCTGTACTCAGCACTAGGGTTTTGTATCCCAATTCGGCACATCGCAGCCCCGTCGCAGCGGCTACGGAGGTTTTGCCGACGCCGCCTTTTCCAGTCATTAATATTAAGCGCATTGATTGTTTAGCTCGCCTGAAAGTAATTTACTCCTATATTGTAACGTTATGTAACAAAAATTAATTTTGTGGGGGAATTAATTTGGGCGATCGCCCACCGCTGAACCCAGCACCTTTCCCGTGATCCAGGAAATTGCTGCAATGTCAAGCTCAGTTAAAATTACTTATCTCAGATATCAATTGCAACAAATAAAAATCCATCAGCGTTCATCTGTGTTTATCTGCTAACATCTGCGGTTAAAAAAGGGATATCGCTCTTAAAACAATATTTTTTATTGCTAAAAAACCTAAGAAAAATTCTCAAACATTAGTTTTCCGAGGAAATACAAGCTGTTTGAGAACATCCAACCGCGAACAGTCCCAGTAATCGATGTGAGAAACAATTAAACCGTCGCTGTTGACTTTCAGTTCGCTCCTACCGGCGATCGCCATTTTCGGTTTCCAAGGTAGCGGTGCTATCCAGCTCAGAGTCCAGCGAGTGTCTATAGTATCTCCCGACTGAGAAATCCCGTACAAATCGAGATTTACATCCTGAAAAAAAGTACCTATAAACCCGATCATTTTGCGGTAGCGCTCAACTCCTGTAAATCGGTTCACCGGATCTTCAAAATAAACATCTTTTGCATAGATGCTGTAAGTCTGATTCTCGGGAAATCTTTGATAATCGTCTTTGATAATTTCAATAATGTCCATTTCGAGCGATCGTTATTCTTCTATTATTAGAACATAATTTTAACACAATAGATATACTATCAGAATTTTACTCCAAATTGTGATAGTATATCATGTTATTTCCTGCCTTGCAAACTTTCAACTTAACATCACAACTATGATTGACCTCTACACTTTTACCACCCCGAACGGTCGCAAAGTCTCGATCATGCTCGAAGAAATAGGTTTACCCTACAACGTGCACGTCATCGACATCACAAAAAACGACCAATTTAGCCCAGAGTTCATCGCCATCAACCCCAACAGCAAAATTCCGGCGATAGTCGATCGAGATAACGGCATCACCGTCTTCGAGTCCGGCGCTATTCTGCTCTATCTTGCCGAAAAAAGCGGCAGATTTCTGCCCACCGACAAACAAAAATACTTTCAAGTTATGCAGTGGCTGATGTTTCAAATGGCCAGCGTCGGCCCGATGTTTGGTCAGCTAAACCACTTCAAACGCTTTGCACCCGAACAAATTCCCTATGCGATTGGGCGTTACGAAAAAGAAACCTTGCGCCTCTACGGAGTATTAGACACTCAACTAGCAAAATATGAATACATTTGCGGCGACTATTCGATCGCCGACATTGCTACCTATCCGTGGGTTGCTATTTACGAATTTCAAGGATTAACCCTCGACAACCACCCCCACCTCAAACGTTGGGTAGAAACAGTGCAGAAGCGTCCCGCCGTTGAGCGTGGCATGGCAGTTGGCGTAAGTCCTAACTGAGAATTAAACTTGACGAGCGGTCACAAGGTATTTGACTGTTGCTCAAAATCCGGTTTGACACTGCCATGACTTGCTAACCATTGATAAACTTGCAGCATCTGCTGAGCTTTAACATCCCAGGAATAGTGATTCATGGCATAATTGTGGGCTGCAATGCCCATGCGTGCAACACGAGCGCGATCGGCGACAAGCTGTTCGAGTTCTGCGGTAAAATTTTTTACCAGTGTGTCAAAATTACCCATAGGAACTTTAATCCCCCGATCGGGCTCTACCAGCGCACCTGGTCCGCCGTAGTCAACTACAACACAAGCCATACCGCAGGCCATTGCCTCAACTACAACGCCAGCCCCCAGTTCGCGAATCGAGGGAAAAGCAAAAATCTCAGCTTGGCGCATCAATTCTCCCACTTCAGGTTGGGTTTTTTGACCTAAAAGTTTAACGCAGTTGCCTAAATTTTGTTCTGCGATTAATTGTTCTAGTCTAGGACGTTCGGGTCCGTCGCCAACGATCACTAATTTATGCTGCTGCAAAATCGAACTGTTAGCAAAAGCGCGAATAACAACTTCTGGCAATTTATAGGGAACTAGCCTCCCGGCAAACAGTACAGTCACTTGTTCGCTGCTAGAGCGTTCGGGCAGCTTAAACAATTCGGGATCGATGCCAACTTCGGCATAATTAATTGTCTTCGATCTCGCTGAGGCTGGCAAATCTACGATCGTGTGATCGAATGCCGCCAGAATTCCTGCTGAACGTTCATAAGTAGAGCGGTAAAAAGGCATTAACCTGTAAGCATTTCGCACATAGCTCAACCACTCCCGTTCCCGCTTCAACTCTGTTGTGAAAGCTTTCGGCCAAGGCAGCCCGCCGTTGAGAGGCCCTAGTAAAAAAGGAATAGGACTCCAAGCTGCCATAGGACTTGGCTGCGTGGGCGACATCGGGGTAATCCGGTGAACGACATCGAAATCCCCGCGTTGCAACTCTTGCTTGTAGCGCTGCCATACTTCCCACTCAAAGGCGAGATAGCTGAAATAACCCAGCGCTGTCCTAATAGTCCAGGATTTTTCTGAGCCACCGGTTAGTAAATTAGCTAGATTTTGAATGGGAGCAGCAACATTTTCTGTATCTATATAAACTACTTTAGCGTTACCCATCCCGACTTTATCAATATTTGGTTTATTCCTAATTTGGGTAACAACCGTAGCATTAACATAATTGCTGATCGCCCGCGCAAATTTATATCCAACTACCGGTAAAGAAGGCCACTCAGGATTGCAAACATCCGCCAGAATCAAAACCCGCATCGTATCAGTTTTCTCTTTATTTTCCATAAAAACTCCAGTATCTGTACAAGTTGTCATAATTCTGGATATAGGTTTAGGAGAAATTCCCTGGGGTTGCCTCCTTACTTCTCTACCCTAACTAATTGTTCGCGAATGAGTGATAATTGCTCTGGGACTCAAGAACTTTATAACACCGCTCTCCCTATCTTGGCAAGTGTACCAATACATAGAAGATCGCGGTGTTGTTTTAAAGCTACTGCTGATTCAGGATGGGAATGATTTTCTAACCTGCTTCCAGCACTCAATTGTTGGCGCACCGAGGAACTCAATCAGCGAAATGCTTAATAATCGCCTCCGCAAACTCCGAACACTTCAACTCAGGCACCGGCGGCTCCATCAACCTCGCCAAATCGTAAGTAACTTCACCGTTAGAAATTGCCGCTCCCAAACCCTTCTTAATCAAGTCTGCTGCTTCCTGCCATCCCATGTATTCTAACATCATCACCCCGGACAAAATCAGGGAACCGGGATTGACTTTATCCAAACCAGCGTGTTTCGGTGCAGTGCCGTGAGTAGCCTCAAAAACTGCACATTCATCACCAATATTCGCACCAGGACCCATACCCAATCCACCCACAATGGCAGCGGCCGCATCGGATAAATAATCCCCGTTCAGATTCATTGTCGCCAAAATCGAATACTCGGCCGGCCGTGTTTGAATTTGTTGGAAAATACTGTCAGCAATTCGGTCGTTGACCATGATTTTTTCTTTCCACTGACCACTGCCGTGACTGTCCCAAATTGCAAACAGAACGTCGGCTACTTCTTGACGAATTTTGGCTTGTTTTTCTGGGGTCAAAGCATCGTATCCGGGGTCTATTTGGCGAGCATTATCTTCTAAGCTAATGTCGGGATTTTTTTCTTTGTTGCCCAGAATCCAAGACTCTCTTTCAGTTACGCACTGTTCGCGAAATTCGGTGGTTGCTAATTCATAACCCCAATCTCGGAAAGCTCCTTCAGTATATTTCATGATGTTGCCTTTGTGCACCAAAGTTACTTGCTGCTTGTCTTTCGGCAACCGCAAAGCGTGGGTAATGGCGCGCCGTACTAAACGCTGAGAACCTGTTTTGCTAATGGGTTTAATTCCGATTCCTGAATCAAGGCGAATTTGTTTTTTGCCATGTTCTGGTGTTGCGGGAATTAACTCATTATTGAGGAATTCAATCAATTTTTTGCCGATTTCGCTGCCTTTGGCCCATTCAATTCCGAGGTAAATATCTTCTGTATTTTCCCGGTAAATAATTACATCTAGGAGTTCAGGAGTTTTGTGTAGCGATGGTGTTCCAGCATAATATTTGCAGGGTCGCACGCAGGCGTAAAGGTCGAAGATTTGCCGCAAAGCTACGTTTAGCGATCGAATGCCACCCCCGATTGGGGTTGTCAGTGGCCCTTTGATGGCGACTCCGTATTCTTTGATGGCGTTTAAGGAATCCTGGGGCAGATATTGGTAAGTACCGTAGACATCGCAGGCTTCGTCCCCTACATAGATTTTAAACCAGTTGATTTTTCGATCGCCACCGTAAGCCTTTTCTACCGCAGCATCCATCACTTTCTGGGATGCAGGCCACAAGTCAACGCCGGTACCGTCGCCGCGAATGAAGGGAATAATCGGGTCATTGGGGACGATCGGCGAACCGTCTTTGAAAGTAATTTTAGAACCTGTTGTTGGGGCTACAATCTTTTCGTACATATCTTAACAGTGCGGATAGGAATGTTCCCTATTTTGCCACGATTGTCTGCCTAAACCTCAACCAATCCTAAATATTTGTATAAATTTAAGTGGGATTTTTGGGCGCTCGGCTGCCCGTCACTGTGACTTTTGGGCGATTACCCATTTAAAAGCTAATTTAAAAAAGTAGCAAAGATAGCAGAAGTTTCTATCAAATCTCCCTCTCTATCTTTCAGCGCTACGGTTGGGAAGATGCTGGAAACAGGTCAGTGGATTTGAGATTTGAGATTTGAGATTTTTAGATTTACTCCCCCCATGAATCTGGGAGGTTGAACCTTATTCTAAAATTTTGGGCGGATCACGACTCCTTTCAGAAAGTTGTATGGGTTTTTGGTCGGGTCAAAATGGTGATTGTAGCCGCTGATGAACGCAAATAAACGCAGATTATTTTCACAAATTTTGCATTTATTTGCGATATTTTTCCTTCTGCATATTCTTTTTGACAACCCACAATATAAACCAAATGACAATAATCACCACAACTATTTTGGAAACAGGGCCCAGATAATCATCTACAAGTGTATAATTTTCCCCTAGTTTATATCCTGCAAAAGTCAGGAAACTTACCCATAAAAGAGTGCCACCTGTTGAGTATAGTAAAAAAGGAATTAAAGGCATATTATTGATGCCAGCGGGCAGGGAAATCAGGGTGCGAACTCCCGGTACGAGGCGACACAAAAACACGGCTTTGTTGCCGTGTCTGTTAAACCATCTATTTGCTTTGTCAATATCGGCGCCCGATACTGTGATCCACTTGCCGTATTTGTCGGCTAAATTCCTCAAGCGTTCTTCGCTCAATAGTTTACCCGCATAGTACCAGGGAAGCGCGCCCAGAATTGTACCAATTACTCCTGCTGCGATCGCCGGTGCTAACTGCATATCATCACCCTTTGATGCCGTGAATCCTGCCAGCGGCATAATCAATTCTGAGGGTATGGGCGGAAAAAGATTTTCTAAAAACATCAACAGCCCTATTCCCAGATAGCCCATCGACTGCATTGTGTTAGTTATCCATTCAACCATTTTGATTCACTAGGTAATATGTAGTTTGTAATCTTCTTGTTGCTTTTGTTGCTTGTATTTTTGCTCGTTTTTGCTCATTAAAGGCAGAGCCTATTAACGCATATAAGCGAGGCTCTGCCTCGACTCCGAATACGGGAGGCAGAGCCTTGCTGCATTCATTCCCAGGAAGAGCCTGGGAACGATAAACGATGATTAAGTGCCCGAAGTCCAAGAGTTTGTGTACTCAATTTGTTCGGCAGTCAAGGTATCAATGTGAATACCCATTGCTTCCAATTTGAGACGGGCAATTTCTTTGTCAACTTCCACGGGAATTGAGTGAATACCAGGCTCGAGTTTGCCTTTGTTCGTAACTAGATATTCGCAGGCTAAAGCTTGGTTAGCAAAGCTCATATCCATCACGGCGCTGGGGTGTCCTTCGGCGGCTGCCAAGTTGATCAAACGACCTTCGCCCAACACAATAATCGACTTGCCATTATTGAGGTGATATTCTTGAGTGAAAGACCGGACTGTTTTCACGTCGGTGCTTTTTGCGCCGAGGGATTTGAGGTCAATTTCAATGTCGAAGTGACCGGAATTGCAAACAATTGCGCCGTCTTTCATTGTCTCGAAATGTTCGGCACGAATGACGTGTTTGTTGCCGGTAACGGTAATGAATATATCTCCGACTGTTGCTGCTTCGTCCATCGGCATGACGCGGAAACCGTCCATCACTGCTTCGATCGCCCGAATCGGATCGATTTCGGTGACAATTACGTTAGCACCCATACCGCGGGCGCGCAGTGCCGTGCCTTTGCCGCACCAACCGTAACCTGCAACCACAATATTTTTACCGGCTAACAAAATATTCGTAGCGCGGATAATGCCGTCTAGGGTAGATTGACCGGTGCCGTAGCGGTTGTCAAAGAAGTGCTTGGTGTCGGCGTCGTTGACGTTCATTGCGGGGAAAGTCAGCACACCGTCTTTCAACATGGCCCGCAGGCGCACGATGCCTGTGGTAGTTTCTTCGGTAGTTCCGATTAAGTCGGAAATTTGGTTCGGGCGGTGCTGGATTAGTGCCGCTACCACGTCGCTGCCGTCGTCGATGATAATATTGGGGCGGTGGTCTAGGGCTGTGTAGACGTGACGTTCGTAGGTAGCCGCATCTTCTCCTTTGAGGGCGAAGACGGAAATGCCGTAGTCTTGAACTAAGCAAGCCGCTACGTCATCTTGAGTGCTCAAGGGGTTGCTGGCGATCAGTACGGCGTCGCCACCGCCGAGTTTGATGGCGATCGCCAAATGAGCGGTTTCTGTGGTTACGTGGCAGCAAGCAGCCAAGCGAATGCCAGCGAAAGGCTTTTCTTTAGCGAAGCGTTCTTGAATTTGCCGCAAAACGGGCATTTCCCGGCCGGCCCACTCGATGCGTTGCTTTCCCAAGGGGGCGAGGGACAAGTCTTTGACTTCGTGTTTAATCTTGACGGATGTAGCAACCATGTATGTTATTTCTCAGAAATCATCAAACTTTGTTAGTTTTAGCAGATTAAGTCATCGGCGGGCAAGTGCTGTGATTTTACTTGATCGGGGTCGGCGCTGCTAATCTTAAATTTTGATTGTGTTTTAATGAGTAGCGAACGAGTCGATGGAGTCACCCGCACAGTGAGAGTCAAATATTCCTGTCCGGCGATGGATCTCAATCTTTTGTGTTAGCGTGGCATTCTTTAATTATTTGACACTCTCACTTGGGCTGCTGGCAGTTTGATCGCCTGCGTGATTGCGTTCCCAGCTTGGCGACCTGCAGATATCATCAGTTGGTTAGGACTGGGTTCAGTAGGGATTAGTTTCCTATTCCAAGACATCTTCAAATACTTTTTAGCGGAAATATTCTTGCTGTTGCACGAACCGTTTCAATTGGGCGATCGGATAATTGTAGAAGGCTTTGAAGGTAATCTTGAAAAGATTTTGCTGCGTTCAACTCAACTTATTAGTGATTTGGGAGAGCAAGTTATCGTGCCGAAGGCGAGCGTATTTACCAATTCAGTGCGGATACTAACAACCATTCCACACAGGCGAACCAACATGCGTTTAATTTTAGCCTACGATACCGACCTTCCTGAGCAATTGAAACCTTGGTTAAACCTATTTCCGTCGAAGGCGTTTTGTCCCAAACAACTTGAGAAGTTGATAGTTCAGGCATTAACTAAGCTTCCTTCGATCTTATTCTCCGCTATTGGACGCTGCATGAACAAGCACAGGTGCGACGGACAAAAGACCTGGTTGTGGTGGCGATTAAAGTAGCGTGCGTCCGGGCTGACCAAATTCGGGGCGTTGCACAATTTGAGGATGATTCTTGTGGGGAGTAGGGGTTAGGCGTCCCACCTGCTGTGAAAATACGCGCCTTCGGGCTCATGGGCCCATCCCACAAAACAATCAAAATCATCTCGCTATTATGCAAAGCCAAATTCTTCAACTGGGCTCGGTGACTTTGTACGATCGAACACTTTACCGTAAGTGAGTTTTGAATTTTGAATTGGGAGAGGGAGACAGTGGGAGAGGGCGAGAGTGGGATAGTCGGAGAGTCGGAAAAATCCTGTTTTTCCGGTCGGACTTCTTCACTCTTAACTTTTGCCCTCCACACCCATGCGTTAAATCCGTTAAATCTCGTACGCTGCTGCGTGGCCGAACTTCCCTCTGATATCAAATCCGCGCTTCATCGTCGCGCGTAAAATCGAGTCAACATCCAACACTCAACCATCATTCAGTTTGGCGACCCCGAGTCAACAGTCCACAGTCAACAATCATGAAGAGTGCAACCAGAATTGATATGACTTCTCCCTTCTGACTTTTAAAATCAAGCAAAAGGCGAGCCCATTTCTGATTAGCGCGCCTCCTAATTGAATTTTATTTTGTCAAACGTAATTGAGGAAATTGTCGCCGTTGAAAAATATCATGAAGTAGTCTTGCTAGCGCGGCGACGGCGGGCTGCAACCAAGCCACCCAAACCGAGAGCCAAACCAGTCATTGTCATTGGTTCGGGAACTGCTTCTGCGCTCACTGTGAAATCTTGGAAGTCTGAGTCGTTCCCGCCGCCGCGATCGTCGAAGCCAATTAGCGTGCCTCCGTTAAACAGAGAATCGAATCCGTTTGTGAATTCTCCGGCTGCTTTGAAGGCGTTCGTGGTTTCTTTGTCGAGCGCGTTCCACAGTTGCGATTGCGCGCCAAACACGGCTTGCTGGCTGCCCTTGCTGTTGAAAGCTGAGGTCGAGTAGACACTGCCGTTGGTGCCGCTGTTGAGTCCCAAAGTATAAATTTGATTAGCCAGGAATGTGAATACTGTCGATCCAGAACCCAAGACTGTATTGCCGAGAGTTCCTTTCCATTCGTTCTCCCAGTCGTCGTCTGAGGATTTAGTTTCCGAAAACAGGGTGCTAACTAGAGTGCGCGCCGAGTCCTTCACGCTGTAGATTCCCAAAGAGGAAGTATACCCACCGTGAGATTCTTTGAAGTTAAACTTCACGCTTGTATCTTGGCTGAATGTGATGCCGTTGGTACCAAAGGAGAAGGCTTGAGCTGGAGCTCCGGCGCCAAACAGAGCTGTGGCGGCGGCGGTAGCTGTTAAGGCGGATAAGAGTTTGGTATTCATAACCTGTTCCTTTTGTGCGGTGGTCTTAATATTTTCATTATGCGATACTTTGTTTGTATTTGGGGGACTTTAGGTAAAGTTTGACATATTCTTTATCAAGCCTTTACATATCCTTCATAAATGGTGTCGATCGCATCTGCAGGCGGGCGATCGCTCCCTCATAATACCCACTAAATAATTATAAATATTGTGGCTTGAAACCTTGCAGTCGCGGGCATGGGAGCGCGGGGCATCAAAAGTGATTGGGATGGGGCTTATGCTAATTTTTTATTATATTCTCAAGTCTCAATCCTCAATAGCAAACACTTAAGTATAAATACGGTAATATTCGTGGGTACTGACAGTTCCAGAAGTTTTCTATTAGCCAGAAACTGGCAATATTTGTTTTTTGGGGCTTGTGTAGGGCAGTTAAAGTAGTTTATCTATCGGGTAAATTACCTACAAAATGCGATCGTTGGGTCTACGTATTTTGGTTGAATTAAATAGATACCGTGGCGTGAGATATCCCAAAGATGCGATCGAGGAGATGCAATTTCTGCAGAGTTAAGCGGTAAAAGACCGGATTGGCCCTCAACAAAGATTGTATAGAGAAGGTCTGGCCCCGTCCTTGCTCCTGATCGCCCGCCTCAAAACAAACCGCTGTAGCGTTCCTCTGCCCAAGGTTCGCCCCGCTGGTGGTAGCCGTTACGTTCCCAAAAACCCAGTTCTTCGGTTTCTGTAAACTCCAGGCCGTTAATCCATTTAGCGCTTTTCCAAGCGTACAAGTGGGGAACTACGAGCCGCATTGGGCCACCGTGGTCGGCCGATAGAGGTTCGCCGAAGACGGTGTGGGCGAAAAAGTTTTCTTCTCGGAGGAAGTCGGCGATCGCAATGTTGGTAGTGTAGCCGCCGTAGCAGTGTTCCAGGACGTGCAGAGCTTTCGGATCGAATTCTATGTAGTTCATAAAATCTGTGACTTTGACTCCCGTCCACTGCACGTCGAGTTTTGACCACCGAGTGACGCAGTGAAAATCCGCAGTAAAGTTACTTTGGGGCATGGCCTGGAAGTCCGACCAAGTGAAGGTTTTTGGTTTGGCCAATCCCCACACTTTAAATTCCCAACTCTCAATGCTGACGGAGGGTGTATCGCCGTAGGTCAGCACGGGAAACCCGTTGGCGAGGTATTGACCCGGGGGGACGCGATCGCTGTTTTCTGATTCTGGCTTGCGAAAAAATTTGCCCAGCATTGATTCACGCTCTACAGTAACTGACTGCACTCCTGAGTATAACTTGCAGAGATGGGCGCATCGCAATTCATCTCAAGGTAGAAAGCAAAAGCACTTCTGCCGAAATAAAAATCCCACACTCCTGCCTGATGCCAACCTACTTATGCCTTCTGAGAGAGGCTAAGCTAAAAATTACAAAATATATCACCCCAGAGTATGAATTACCTAACCTTAAATTTTATCGCAATTGATGGTGCATTTCTGAATCTTTGATGTATTGTAACAATATGCTCAGATGCCATATGTAAAAAACATTGATGGGGTAAAAATCATGATCACAAGTTGCTTGATTCCTTTGACGGTCTGCTTGGTTGCTTGGTGGGTGACTGCCGGGACTGACAACAGAACGCTAGACGGAATTCCCGCTCCCATAGCTGCAATTATTGGAGTGTGTTCGTTAATTTGGTTTGTGGCGGCGTGTCCTTGGTTTGTTGAACTCGCTCTAGTCTTGGCGGTGGTGGTTTTTGGCAAAGCTTATTTGCAAAAAATCTTGAAAGTGGGCTGAATTTTCAAGGCTAGCGCTCCTATGATTTGCGGGAGCGCGATCAAGTGCTGCTACGTTGTTAACAATTTTCGTGATTTGTCTGGCTATGTTCTCCGAGGGGGTCGCAAAGGCGGAACCAACCCCAGAACTGGTGAAATTCAATTTAGATATTTCGGTTAAAAATTAGAATATCAAGATCGACAGAGAAACCCGGTTTATCTAAGATAAACCGGGTTTGTAAGAGTCTGAAATTTTCACACATCTCGCAAGAATTGCTCAGGGCTTAGACACTCGGAACACAATAAATCGGGTTTCTGAGTCCAGGAATGTTGCTATATGTGCGTAAAATGGCGAGCTGTTAAATTGGCAAGCGATTGATATCTTTATTAGAACCAATTACTACCATCGCGTCGCCCTTTCTTAAGCGTTCGGTTGGCTCCGGATTAATCTCGAACTTTTCAGCGCGCCCGACTGCTAGCAAGTTCAAACCATACTTGCGCCGGAGCTCCAATTCGGAGACGGTTTTACCGTCAAACTTGTCAGGAACGAGCAACTCAACAATACTGTGATCTGGGTCGAGGTCAAAGCGTTCTAAAATGCTGGGTTTTGTAAGAAGGCGGGCCACAGAGCAGCCCATTTCTCGTTCTGGAAAAACTACATGATCTGCGCCGACTTTTTTCAACAGTTTTAAGTGAGTTTCCGAAGAAGCTTTGGCTATTACGTGACGTACCCCCCCTTCCTTAAGATTAAGGGTGGTGGTAATGCTTTCTGCTAGGTAATTGCCGATCGCAACAATCACTGTTTCAAATTCAAATATGCCGGCTTCCGCAAGAGCGCTAGGCTCAGTAGAATCTAACTGCACAACGTGAGCAGCAATACGATCGGTCAAAGCTTGAGTTACTTTTTTTTCATCGGTGTCAACCCCCAGGACTTCGTAACCCAAACCGTGCAGAGTCGAACACACAGCTTTGCCGAAGCGGCCCAAACCAATAACTGCAAACTGCTTGTTTTCGGCGCGCAAAGTCCGAAAAAAATTTAAAGATGACAGGTTCACTGAATATCCAGCGCTGAGCGTCTTGCTGTTTAAATTTGAGCAGAGACAGCGCCGCCTCCTTTTGATTGTTGGGTAAGTAGTAAAAGTTGATTTGGGTTGTCACCCATTGTTTAGATTATCAGCAACGAGACAGGATTTTTTTATCCCACTAACAAACTTTCCTCAGCATACTTAAAAGACCTGGGTTTTGGGTCGCCGAATGCAGCACTTATCAGCAGCAGCACCCCAACCCGACCTATGTACATTGTAGCAATCAAAATCAACTTACCGATCGCTGAAAGCGTGGGTGTAATCCCAGTGGAAAGACCGACCGTGCCAAAAGCTGAAACTGCTTCATACAGCGCTGCGATAAATTCTACTTGGGGATTGGTCAGCTCGATTAAAATTGCAGATGTGAACGCGACCAACAGGGAACCGAAGACTACGCTAATGGTTTTCAGAATCATGGGTGGCGGGATTTGACGCTGATAGCACTCCACATCTTCCTGGCCTTCGATAACTGCTGTGGTACAGCAAAACAATAGCCTAAAAGTTGTGGTTTTGATTCCGCCGCCGGTGCTGCCAGGACTGGCGCCGATAAACATCAGCGCGATGGTCAGAAATAGCGAGGCTTCGGTCATTTGGCCAATGCTAATTGTATTGAACCCCGCCGTGCGGGGAGTAACAGATTGAAACCAAGCTGCCATCAGCTTTTGAGGAAAAGTTAGAGAGCCGAAAGTGTTTGGGTTGTCGTATTCGAGTACCAAAAAGGCTAGCGTTCCTAAAATTAAAAGGACAGCCGTTGTAGTAGTAACAACTTTGAAGTTCAGGGAAAAAACTGTGCAGATAGGGCTTTTGTTGAAGCGATCGCGCAGCCACAGGTACATTTCCATAATTACTTGATAGCCAATTCCTCCAAATATGATTAAACCACTGACTGTGAAGTTAACCATAGGCGAAGTGATGTAGCCGATCAAATTATCGGAATAGATGCTAAAACCGGCGTTGTTAAACGAATTAACACTGTGAAATATAGCCGACCACACACCCTCTTTAAATCCGTATTGGGGGACGAAAACCGTCATCAGCAAAAACACTCCTGTTAATTCAAACAAAAGCGTTGTTGCGAGAATTGACTGCACGAGTTGTACTACGCCGGCTAGCCCGGATTTGTCGAGAGATTGTTGCAGGGCAACTTTGTCTTTCAAGCCAAAGCGGCGGCCCAATAACAGCAGCAAGAAAGTCGTGGCTGTCATGTAGCCCAAGCCTCCTATTTGCACCAGTAAAACTAGGCAAAGTTGCCCCCAAAAAGAGTAATATTTTCCGACATCCACAACCGACAAGCCTGTGACGCAGACAGAGGAAGTAGAGGTAAACAGTGCTGTTATTGGATCGCTCCAAGTTCCATCAATTGTGGAAAAGGGCATCATCAGTAATAGAGCACCTGTGAGGATGACAGCGAGAAAGCCCAAAGCAATGGTTCGCGAGACAGTCATTCGATTTTAGATTTTAGATTTTAGATTTTAGATTTGACAGGGAACCCACAAATCGATTTAAGATTTGAGGTTTGAGAGGGAACCCACAAATCGATTTTGGATTTGAGGTTTTAGAAGGAACCCACAAGATCGATCCTCGGGCTTGAAATCAGGACATCTCTGTTTGGCGAATGCCGGAGACCGATCGAACTCAATCGCCAACTTCTATGACAACAGCGGGAAAATAACGGTAGAATTCCTTTAATAACTTGCGATTCGGCGATGACATCAACACTTTACCAGCAAATTCAGCAACTTTACGACGCTTCTAGCGGTTTGTGGGAGCAGGTGTGGGGCGAACATATGCACCACGGTTACTACGGCCCGGATGGCAATTTGAAAAAAGAGCGCCGACAGGCTCAGATAGATTTGATAGAAGAACTGCTGGCTTGGGCTGGAGTACCGTCAGACAAGACACTGTGTGAATCTTACCGCATTCTCGATGTCGGTTGCGGGATCGGCGGCAGCACGCTGTATTTGACCGAAAAGTTTAGTTCTATCCCTCAAAATAATTTAAAGTTGGATGGCGAGGCGGATCAAAATTATAGCCGATCGCCCGAACTAAATAAAACGAGCGCTAGCGTTACAGCGACCGGGATTACTCTGAGTCCGGTACAGGCCAACAGAGCGACCGAACGCGCTAAAATTGCTGGCCTAGAAAGCAATGTGAATTTTTTGGTGGCCGATGCTTTGAATATGCCTTTTCCCGACGAGTCCTTCGACTTGGTTTGGTCCCTCGAAAGTGGCGAACATATGCCCGACAAAATTAAGTTTTTGCAGGAATGCTGCCGCGTGCTCAAGCCGGGAGGAACTTTGATTTTGGCAACTTGGTGTCACCGCCCGCTGGGAGAAACGGCGGGAGAATTAACTGATGAAGAGAGAAAGCAATTGGCAGAAATTTACCGAGTTTATGCTTTGCCTTATGTGATTTCTTTGCCGGAATACGAGGAAATTGTCCGCAGTTTACCTTTGACAAGTATTCGCACCGCTGATTGGTCAAAAGCTGTTGCTCCTTTTTGGGATGTGGTGATCGATTCTGCTTTGACTCCGAGTGCTATTTGGGGTTTGCTAACGAGCGGTTGGACGACTATTCAAGCAGCACTGGCTCTCGGATTGATGAGCCGTGGATATCAGAGCGGGCTGATTCGTTTTGGGATGATTTGTGCTGTAAAATAGCAGGCATATATCAGAGAAGTTTTGAGTGTTGAGTTGATGAGTAAGGTGTGCATTGCACACCCTAGATAATATTATTTGTTTGGTGCGGGTGTGAGATTTATGAGCAATGATTCAATTGGCAAGTCTTGGATTGATAAAAATGGCTCGGCTCCGCAAAGCTGGGTGAGGGCTTTTTGGGAGTTTTCTCGGCCGCACACAATTGTGGGTACTAGCTTGAGTGTATTGGCTTTGTACGCGATCGCCCAAAGTGCACCGCTGTTTGTGAATCCTGTATTTGGGCCCCTAGCTTTTGCCTGGTTGGCTTGCATTTGCGGCAATATTTATATTGTGGGATTGAACCAGTTAGAAGATGTTGAAATTGATAAAATAAATAAGCCGTATTTGCCGATTGCCTCGGGAGTTTTTTCTCGGAAAACCGGGGAATTAATTGTAATTGCAACGGGGATTATAGCAGTTTTGACTGCTGTTTTGCAAGGCCCGTTTTTGCTGGCTACCGTTGGCGTTAGTTTGGCGATCGGGACTGCTTATTCTCTGCCCCCAATTCGCCTGAAGCGGTTTCCTTTTTGGGCGGCGCTGTGCATTTTCACGGTGCGGGGCGCGATCGTAAATTTAGGGTTATTTTTGCACTTTAATTGGGTGTTGGGTTTGGGAAGGGCGAAAAGCGCTTTTTCTGGCTGGAGTTTGGAGAGTTTGTCTTTTGACATTCCTGCGGAAGTTTGGGTGCTAACGGTTTTTGTTGTGGTGTTTACGTTTGCGATCGCCATTTTTAAAGATATCCCCGACATGGAAGGGGACAAGCAATATAATATTACTACGTTTACGATTGAGCTGGGCAAGCCGGCCGTCTTTAATTTATCTCGCTGGGTCTTGACGGTTTGTTATTTGGGCGCGACTTTGGCGGGTGCGATCGTATTGTCTAATGTTAATTTAGTGTTTTTGGCAGTTTCTCATTTGGCGGCTTTGGGTTTGATGTGGTTTTGGAGCGCGAAAGTTAATTTGGACGATAAAATAGAAATTGCTGCATTTTATCAGTTTATCTGGAAGTTGTTTTTCTTAGAATATCTGATTTTTCCTGCAGCTTGTTTGTTGGGGTAGAAGTTCGGCAACGGATTCTGTAACGGATGTAACGGATGTCAGGAAGAAGGAAGTTCGGCAACGGATTCTGTAGCGGATGTAACGGATGTCAGGAAGAAGGAAGTCGGAAGAAGGAAGAAGGAAGAAGGAAGAAGAAAAGGGAAAGAATGAAGGAAGAGTTAACAAGTTAGAACAATTTGGCAATTACCAGTTAGCGAACTCCCAAACAACCAAGACAACTATGGCTTCTCAAAAAAAAATTCGGAAATCTGCCTGCAAACTGGGTGCCGAAGACTCTTTGAAATTAGCTTGGGAACATCACCAAGCGGGCCGTTTGTTAGAAGCTGAGAAATTGTACCGGCAAATAATAGAAGTACAGCCGGAATCAGCAAACGTGCTGTGTTTGTTGGGAATAGCGGCGAGACAGCAGGGAAAAATTGCAGAGGCGATCGACTTTTACGAACGGGCGATCGCCCAAAACCCCGATTTTGTAGAAGCACATTTAAATAAGGCTAATGTTTTGCTGGATGTAGGGCAATATCAAAGGGCGATTGCCAGTTACGAACAAGTCATCAAAATCCAGCCAAATTCCGCACTCGCTTACAATAATTTGGGCTGGGTAAAACAGCAATTAGGGGAAATAGACGCAGCTATTTTATATTACCAAACAGCGTTGCAACTCGACCCCAACCTGCCGGAAACAGCGCACAATTTAGGACATTTATTTAAACAAAAAAAACAGTTAAACGAGGCGATAACTTATTACGTCCACGCTTTAAAGATTAATCCAAATTTGATATATTCCCTGATGGGATTGGGAACAGTTTTGCAACAGCAGGGGAAATTCGCCGAAGCTTTCGACTGCTACCAGCAAGCTCTAAAACTAGAACCCACCAATCCCGAAGCTCACAACAATGTAGGAGCATTTTACCACGAACAAGGCAATGTAAAAGCCGCAATATCCTACTACAGACAAGCATTAAACTTAAAGCCAGATTTCGTGGAGGCTATTAACAATCTCGGACACGCTTTGGTCGATTTGGGAGAATTTCAAGAGGCTTTTTCTTGTCACAGTCGAGCCTTGGAATTGCAGCCAGACAACGCCACAGCCCACCTGGAATTCGCCTTAACTTTGCTATTGTTCGGAGATTTTCAGCGCGGTTTTGCTGAATACGAGTGGCGGTGGCGCACTCCGCAACTACAACCGAGGCAATTTAAACAGCCGGTTTGGGATGGTTCAAATTTGCAGGGAAAAACTATTTTACTCCACGTCGAGCAAGGCTTCGGCGATTCTATTCAGTTTATTCGCTACGCGCCGATTCTTCGCAGCCGAGGGGCTAAAGTTATGGTGGCTTGCTACCCCGAACTGATGCGGTTGTTTGCGACAGTTGCTGGTATTGAATATTTATCAGTTAATCTTGAAGGTTTGCCAGAATTTGATGTTCACGCGCCGCTAATGAGTTTGCCGCGAATTGTCGGGACAACTCTGGAAACAATACCGGCAAATGTTCCTTATTTAGCTCCGCCTGCTGAGTGCAAGTTTGCGCTTTCTTCTGATGCAAAATTGAAGGTAGGGATTGTTTGGGCGGGGAACCAGAAGCGCCGGAAAGACAATCAGCGTTCTTGCAGCTTGAGCGATTTTATTCGATTTTTGGATGTTCCGGGGATTGCTTTTTATAGTTTACAAAAAAACTTGTCCCTGAGCGATCGCACTTTGTTGAACCAACACTTAGTGCCGGATTTAACTCCGCATTTGAACGACTTTGCTGATACCGCTTCGGCTATATCTCAACTGGATTTAGTCATTAGTGTCGATACGGCTGTGGCGCACTTAGCCGGTGCTTTAGGAAAACCGGTTTGGGTGCTGCTTTCTTTTGCTCCTGACTGGCGTTGGCTGCTGGATCGTGAAGACAATCCTTGGTATCCAACTGCGAGGCTTTTCCGCCAAAGTCAGCCGGAAAGTTGGCAAGAATTGTTTGAGGAAGTGCAGGCGGCTTTGAGTTCTTTTGCGATCGCCAATACTGCTAGTTATTCCGAGGATTCTGCCAAAGATTCGCTTGACTTCGTTTCACTCGCAATGAGTGCTAATCATACGGCTTCCCTCGATTATGTGGCGCTCACAATGACAGGTGCAAGCGTAGTTCAAGAGAGTAAACAAATATTTGTGATTGCGAGCGAAGGGTTAGCAGAAGGCTCCGCAGCTAAGCAATCGCAGGGGATTGAGACATCGGTTGCGATCGGAACTGGCGGGGAGAGTTTGGTTGTTTTAGAGGATTTATTGCGGCAAGCAGAGCATTTAATGGAAACAGGCGATAGGGAAGAGGCGATCGCCATTTACGAACAGATAATATCTCTTGACCCAAGTTGCGTCCAAGCGCGGATTAATTTGGGTTTTCTCAAGCAAGAAAACGGCGAAGTGGACGCAGCTATGTCGCATTACCGAGAAGCTTTAGCGCTTAATCCCAATATTCCTCAAACATCTTACAACTTGGCAAAGATTTTTGAGGAACAAGGTCAAGTGGAAGAGGCGATCGCACATTACGAACAAGCTCTTGTCGCTGAACCGAATTTCGTACCCGCACTGATTAATTTAGCTGTGGCGCTGCAAGAAAAGGGGGGACTTTTCAGGGCTAGCGAGCTGTACCGACGAGCGCTGGAAATTCAGCCGCATAGCTGGGAAGCTTACAACAATCTAGCAACAGTTTTGCAAGAACAGGGCAATTTAGAAGAGGCGCTGGAGTATTATCACAAAGCTCTGGAATTGCTGCCGGATTTTGTGGAAGCTATCAACAATTTAGGCAGGACGTTTCTGGAAAAAGGCGCGGTAGAAGATGCGATATCCTGCTACAGACGAGCAATTCATTTAAGTCCAGATCATGCTAGCGCTCACCTGAATTTGTCCTTGGCTTTGCTGTTGGTGGGAGATTTGGAAAATGGTCTCGCCGAATACGAGTGGCGCTGGCAAATTAAAGAATTTCACACTGGTCACTCGTGTTTTTTGACAGGGCCGGATAATACTGTTTCGGCGAGAGAATACCGGCCGCTATGGGACGGTTCTGATTTGGTGGGAAAGACGATTTTGCTGCACGCCGAACAAGGTTTAGGCGATTCGCTTCAGTTTATTCGCTACGCTGCGATCGTCAAAAATAAAGGCGGTAGGGTCCTTGTGGGCTGTTACCCGCAATTGCACCGTTTATTTGCAACGGTTGATGGCATTGATTTGCTAATAGTTAAAGGGGAGCCACTGCCGGAATTTGACGTGCAAGCGCCGATGTTGAGTTTGCCGTATGTTCTCGGTACAAAGCTGGAAACAATACCGGCAAATACTGCTTATTTATCTCCGCCTGCGGGTGCTGAATTTACGCTTGGGCCCGATCGCACTTTGAAAGTTGGCATTGTCTGGGCGGGGAATCCAAAACACCGCAAAAACAAGCAGCGTTCGTGCAGTTTAAGCCAGTTTCTGCCGCTTTTGGACGTCGCGGGGGTAAGTTTTTACAGCTTGCAGAAAGAGGTTTCCGAGGCCGAGCGGGCGCTGTTGAATCAAACGTCGATCGTAGATTTGAGCCCGCATTTTGGCGATTTGGCCGATACTGCTGCTGCGATCGCCAAACTGGATTTAGTCATTAGTGTCGATACCGCTGTCGCCCATTTGGCGGGCGCTTTGGGCAAACCAGTGTGGATTTTGCTGGCGTTTTCGCCGGATTGGCGGTGGCTGTTGGAACGTGAAGATAGTCCTTGGTATCCCACGGCGCGGCTGTTTCGCCAGCATCAGCGGGGCGACTGGGAGGACGTTTTCGATCGGGTGGCGGAAGCTCTAGGCGCGGTGGCTGCTGCATTTGTGCCGTCGGATTCGGCGGATACAGAGTTTCGGTTGGGCGTGGATTTGCAGCAGCAAGCCGATTTGGGCGGTGCGATCACTTGTTATGAGCGAGCGATCGCAATCGATCCTAATTACGCAGCCGCCTACAGCAATTTAGGCGTTGTCAAACAGCAAACGGGCAGGCTAACAGAGGCGATCGCGCACTACCGACAAGCCCTAGCAATCGACGGGCATTTGGCGGAAACTGCCAGCAATTTGGGTAGCGCGCTCGCGGAAGCAGGAGAGACTGAAGAGGCGATCGCAGAATATGAGCGGGCGCTGTCTTTAAACCCGAATTGCGCGGAAGCGCTGATTAATTTGGGGCTGTTGCGGGAAGAGCAAGGGGATGTGGCGGAGGCTATAAGCTGCTACGAGCAAGCGATTCAAGTCAATCCAAATTGCGCGGTGGCTTATTTGAATTTGGGAATTGCTTTGGAGGAACAAGGGGAGGAAGCGGGCGCGAATTACGAACGGGCGATCGCGAATTACGAACGGGCGATCGCGATCGATCCAAATTATGTGGACGCCCTGCACCATTTAGCATACGCCTCGATCCGACAGGGCAAAATTGACCGCGCCATCGCATACTACGATCGAGCTCTGGCGCTGCAACCGGATTGGGCAAAAACTGATCTCGCTTTCGGGAGTTCGCTGTCTAGCCCAGATAAGTTGGATGAGGATTTAGCTGTTTGCCAGCAAGCGATTCAGGCATTGCCAGCCAGTGCACAGGCTCACTGCAATCTGGGAATTGTCCTGCACAAACAGGGCAAAATTGAAGATGCGATCGCCTGCTACGAGCAAGCTTTGATCCTGAAACCCGACTTTCCACAAGCTTTGAACAATCTCGGCAAAGCTTTTGAGGAAGCGGGAAAAATGGCAGAGGCGATCGATTGTTACCGTCGGGCGATCGAACTCAAACCCGGTTATATCACTCCCCTCACCAGTTTGGGAAGTGCTTTGCACGATCGCGGCCAAGTTGCAGATGCTCTCACCTGCTACAGCCAAACAGTTAAGTTCAATGTCGGCCATCCTGAATCTCACCTAAATTTAGGTTTAGTTTTGCTGCTGGCCGGCGACTTTCAGCGCGGTTTTTGCGAGTACGAATGGCGACTCTTAGTTAAAGAAAAACAGTTCCGATCCCACAACTTTATTCAGCCGCTTTGGGATGGCAAAGATTTGCAGGGAAAAACTATTTTGCTTTGCCCGGAACAGGGTTTAGGCGATGCAATTCAGTTTATCCGCTACGCAGATTTAGTCAAGCAAAAAGGCGGCAGGGTAATTGTTTGGTGTTTGCCGCAGTTGCAGCGCTTGTTTGCACAAGTTTCGGGAATCGATGGGTTAATAGTTAATCCAGAGGATGCGCCGGATTTTCAAGTGCGCGCGCAGCTCATGAGTTTGCCTCACCTTCTGGGAACAACTTTAGAAACTATACCCGTCAAAGTTCCTTATTTAGCTCCGCCGCCCGGTTGCGAATTTACTCTCAATCCAACTACTAATTTGAAAGTAGGGATTGTGTGGTCTGGAAATTCTCAATACTCCCAAAATAAGGTGCGATCGTTTCCGCTAAATTTGTTCACCAAAGTGTTAGATATTCCCGGAGCAGATTTTTACAGTTTGCAAAAGGAAATGACAGCAGACGATCGCGCTTTGTTAAAGCAAATGGCCGTAACAGATTTAAGCTCTTATTTGCACGACTTGGCGGATACCGCGGCGGCAATCTCGGCTCTGGATTTAGTAATTTCTGTCGATACTTGTGTGGCACACTTGGCTGGTGCTTTGGGCAAACCAGTGTGGATTTTGCTGTGTTTTGTGCCGGATTGGCGGTGGATGTTGCAACGCGAAGATAGTCCTTGGTATCCGACGGCGCGCCTGTTTCGCCAGTCTACAGCGGGAGATTGGGAAGGAGTTTTAGAACAAGCTAGTTTGGCGCTCAGAAAAATAATTTCTCAGCATCAGGAATCTCAACCACTAATAGAAGCTCAGCCCTATGTTGACTTAGCTCAAGAACAGTTCAATTGCGGAAATGTTCTGAAAGCGCAAGGTAGATTGTCGGAGGCGATCGCTTGTTTTAAAAAGGCTTTAGTTTGGCAGCCGAATTCGATCGAAGCCGCCACGAATTTGGCAGTGACGCTGCACCAAACAGGCGATTTAGCCGAAGCTGCCACCTATTATCAGCGCGCGGTCGAAATCGCTCCGAACTGCGCTCAAGCGCACAATAACTTGGGTATTTTGCTGCAATATCAAGGCAATATACCCGATGCTGTATCTTGTTTTCAAAAGGCGATCGCCCTGAATCCGATTTACGTCAAAGCTCTCAACAATCTCGGCGCGACACTCCAGCAGCAGGGCGAGTTGCAGACTGCGATCGCCTGTTTTCATCAAGCACTTTCTGTCAATTCCAATTATGCGCCAGCGCTGGTAAATTTGGGTGCGGCAATGCAAGCAAAAGGTCAGTTAGCCGAGGCAGAACGCCTTTACGAGCGTGCAATTGAAGCAGAACCCAACAATCCTAAAGGACACTATCACCTGGGAACGTTATCCTTGGGTGCTGGCAAAATAGAACAGGCAATTTCTAGCTTGGAACGAGCAATATCTTTGAATCCGAATTATCTAGAAGCTCTCACTAATTTAGGCAGTGCAAATGAACAATTAGGAGACGTAAATCAAGCAATTTTTTGTTACACTAAAGCTCTAAAAATTGATGAAACTTGTGTTAAAGCTCACTTCAATTTAAGCTTAGTATTACTGCTAACTGGGGACTTGCCGCGCGGTTTAGCAGAATACGAGTGGCGCTGGCAAACAGAACAAGCGAAAAAATTGCAAAGGTTGAATTTTGACCAACCGATTTGGGACGGTTCAGATTTGAACGGGCAAACTATTTTACTCCGATCCGAACAAGGTTTGGGCGATGCCATTCAATTTGTGCGATACGCGGCAATTGTGCAGCAAAAAGGCGGCAAAGTAATCCTTTCTTGCTATCAAGAACTGAAGCGTTTATTTAAGCAGATTCCTGGGATTGAACAAGTGGTGGTTCGGATGGATGAATTGCCGGAGTTCCAAGTGCAAGCACCGCTGATGAGTTTGCCGTATATCCTGGGAACAAATTTAGACAATATACCGGCCAATGTTCCTTATTTAGCTGCGCCGCCGAATTGGCAATTTTCTCTAAATTCCGATGGTCAGTTTAAAGTTGGGATTGCGTGGGCGGGAAGTGCGGAACATTTGAAGGATTTTCAGAGATCGAGCGATTTAAGCTACTTCCTGCAATTGTTAGATATTCGCGGTGTAACTTTTTACAGTCTTCAGAAAGAAATGTCGGCTGGCAATCGTACTTTGTTAACTCAAATTCCAGTGATAGATTTGAGCGACAATTTGAACGATTTTGCCGATACTGCGGCGGTGATATCGCAACTCGATTTAGTAATTTGCGTGGATACCGCTATCGCGCACTTAGCAGGTGCTTTGGGTAAACCCGTATGGATTTTGCTGTGTTTTATGCCGGATTGGCGGTGGATGTTGGAACGCGAAGATAGCCCTTGGTATCCGACGGCGCGACTGTTTCGGCAGCAAACACCGGGGGATTGGGTGGGAGTTTGCGATCGCGTAAAAACTGCCTTAAAACACCTAATCTCTAATCGTTCCCCGGCTGTGCCTGGTAACGGATATCCCCAGGCTTCGCCTCGATTTTCCTTATCGCCCGCACAGGTACAATTTCACATAGCAAATGCTTTACAAAAACAAGGTAAACAAGCAGAAGCAGCCGCTCGCTACGAACAAGTCATTGCTGCCTCACCCAGCCACGCAGAAGCCCACAGTTGTTTAGGTGATATCAAACAGGAAAACGGGCAAATAGCCGAGGCTATTGCTCATTACCAAAAATCGCTAAAAATCAATCCCAACCAGGCTGAAACTAACTTATACTTGGGTACCGCCCTCGAAGAACAGGGACAAGTCGCAGAGGCGATCAACTTCTACAATAAAGCAATTCAACTACGTCCCAACTCGCCAAATTGGCGCTTGAGACTAGCCTTCGCTTTGCTCTTAACTAGAGATTTGAAGCGTGGTTTTGCGGAGTACGAATCGCGCTGGCAAGCTGAACAATTGGATCAAAGCTCTTTTGAGCAACCGCTTTGGGACGGCTCTGATTTGCAGGGAAAAACAATTTTACTGCACCCTGAACAAGGTTTTGGCGATACGATACAGTTTATCCGCTACGCGCCTTTAGTTAAGCAAAAACGTGGGAAAGTTATTGTTGCTTGTCATGTCTTGCTGAAGCGTTTATTTGAAGGAATTGCCGGAGTCGATCGAGTAGGAGTCAGACCGAGCGATTTGATAGATTTTCAAGTGCAAGCCCCCCTGCTAAGTTTGCCCAGAATTCTGGGAACGACTTTGGAAAATATACCGGCAAATATTCCTTATTTAGCTCCGCCACAGGATTTTAAATTTTTCCTAGAGCCGAACAATAAACTAAAAGTAGGTCTTGTGTGGGCGGGCGGCCCGCTGCACCGCAACAATCATCAGCGCTCGTGTAAATTGAGCGATTTTGTGAAATTTGTAGATGTTCCGGGAGTGAGGTTTTACAGTCTTCAGAAAGATTTGTCAGCGGGCGATTCCCTACAGGATAGCTGCGCTTCACGCACTTTATTAAATCAACACCAAATTGAAGATTTGAGCGAACATTGCGTTGATTTTGCCGACACAGCAGCAATTATTTCGCAACTCGATTTAGTAATTTGCGTAGATACTGCTGTGGCGCATTTAGCCGGTGCTTTGGGCAAACCCGTCTGGATTTTGCTGTCTTTTGTTCCCGATTGGCGCTGGATGCTGGAACGCGAAGATAGCCCTTGGTATCCCACTGTGCGTCTGTTTCGCCAGCAAAAACCGGGTGATTGGGATGGAGTGTGCGATCGTATAAAAGCAGCCTTGCTAGATAGGGCGGGCACGGGGGCACCGCCCCTACAATCTACTCGTTCCAATACTCAGCCTGGTAACGCAGATTCTGATACTCCGCCTCAAATCCAACCCCCAGAAACTCCCCCACAAATTACCGGAATCGGCATTAGTTGGCCCCTCAGCATCACCAGCGGCTGGGGAATTTACGCCATGAATTTAACACTACAACTGCGGCAAAATCCCGCCTGGGAAGTTGCACTTTTAGCACCGCCATCAATCACCTCAGATTCAATGAATCCGCTGCATAAATCGCTGTTGTTACCTGTAATTGAAAAGCACAAAATTTTTCAGGAATTAGTAGCAGCAAATTCCGACAAACAAATCAGTTGTAATTTTCCCGTACTTTATGCTTTGGGGAATAATTTAGCATCCTCTGGAGTTGACAATCAAATTACCAGCGCTTGTCAAATAGGAGTCATATTTTTTGAAGACACACGAATCACAGCAGAAGCACTAGAAACAGCCAAAAAATATCGCGTGATTGTCGCCGGTTCTAACTGGAATGCCGATGTTTTGAGAAGCCGCGGCTTGACTAATGTGGCGATGGTATATCAAGGAATTGACCCAACAATTTTCCATCCTGCACCCAAATCTAATCTATTTGGCGATCGCTTCGTCATTTTCTCCGGCGGCAAACTGGAATATCGCAAAGGTCAAGATATTGTAATTGCTGCTTTCAAACGATTTCGCGCCAAACATCCAGAGGCTTTGTTACTAACAACATGGCACAATTTTTGGCCTCAGTATATGTTAGGAATCGAACAAACCGGAAACGTTGCCGGACTTCCCAATATCAACCGCGACGGAAGTTTAGAAATTTCCCAATGGTTAGTGGCTAATGGTTTGCCAGTTGACTCTTTTATCGACATTGGGTTAATTCCCAATCACCTCGCCGGACAAATTTTGCGAGAAGCCGACTGCGCTGTTTTCACCAACCGCTGCGAAGGTGGCACTAATTTAGTCGCGATGGAAAGTATGGCCTGCGGAATTCCGACTATTTTATCAGCAAATACTGGTCATTTAGACTTGATTTACAGCCACATTTGCTATCCTTTATGGAGTCAAGGACGAGCTAAACTTACTGCTCCTTTTTCCGGTGTAGAAGGTTGGGGAGAGTCTGAGGTTGCAGAAGTTGTCGATGCTTTGGAACAAGTTTATACTAATCGCGAAGAATCAAAACGTCGCGGTTTAGCTGCGGCTAATTTTATGCTGGATTGGACTTGGGAAAAACAAGTTAAGCGTTTTTTGGATGTGATTGCCGATATGTAGATAACACTAAAGTCCTGACTACAAACTTTCTGAAATTTGTTCGTAGTAAAGACTTTAGTCCGTATTAAAAAGATTAATTTGCGAGTGATACCAATAGTTTGTTAGCACTGTTTACACTTTCAATATCGTATAGTTCTGGATTGTAAGAAACAATTTGTGCTACCAATTTGTGATGATATTGTTGAGCAGTTGCATTCCTAGAACCATGAACGCTACGATAATTAAGAACTATTTCTCTCGTTCCCAAAAAAGGAATCCTATGTTTGTGACAATTAACCCAAAATTCCCAATCCTCATAACCTTCTTTCATCTCTGCTTTGTAACCGTTGACCAAATTCCAAACTGATTTGTGATACAATGAAGACGTGCAAATCATATTAGATTGTTTAATTTTTTTAGGTGAATATAAATCATAACTGGGTATTGTGTGATTTTCATTGCCGCCAAAAAGTTGATAAGAACCAAATGCTACGCAAGGTACTTTGGATTTTAGACATATTTCTAAAAGACAAATCAAGGCATTTGGAGCTAAAATATCATCGGCATCTAAGGGCATTATGTATTCGCCGTTTGCTGCCGATATGCCAGTATTTCTAGCCATTGATATCCCTTGATTAGCTTGTTCTATTAGCCTCATTTGATGCTGAGGATTTGCTGCTATCAAATTTTTGGCTGCTGTGCTAGTAGTATCTAAGCTGCCATCATTGACAATGATTATTTCCCAATTTTTGTAAGTTTGATTGATAACGCTAGTTACTGCTTGCGACAAAAAATGAGCTTGATTGTAACAGGGAATAATCACAGATATCAAAGGTTGACTTTCAAGCTGTGGCGACGCCGCAATTTGCGGGACGCTTTCAGGATGGTTTGAATGTGAATTTTCGCTAGGATTTCGAGCCGCTTGTAAGCCGTAAAAATAAATCTTTGGATGAACAATCGCTAATAGATTTAAATCGGTATTTTGATACTCATTTACTAACCTGGGATATTTCGAGAAGTATTCTTCTTTGACAAAAATTAAGATATTCTGAGCGTACCAAGGCTCTACTTTTTCATTGTTCCAGATTTTTTTTCTCAAGCAATCAATGACTGCAAAACCATTTTGCTCAAAGTAATAAGCCCAATATTGTGGCCACTGTTCGTTAACGTGTTCGACACCGCCTTGAAATGGTATTGCTGCTGAAAACAAAATTACTGGTGCTAGTTTAGTTAGAGAATTAACAAATTTTTCCGCACAGGTACTGGGTAAATGTTCCGCAACTTCCAGAGAAATTGCCAAATCAAACTTTCTTTCTACTTGCAGCGGTTGCTTTAAGTCGTAAGACTTGAACTGATTTAAAGGAATTTCTAAAAGAGTGCGATCGACATAATCGCCATCTATTCCTAAACAATCAGCAATTCCCAACTTGTGAAAAGCCGCTAACCAGCTTCCCGTACCGCAGCCCACATCCACCACACTTTTAGGTAAAGTCGGTTGCAGCAATTCTAACAGCAGGGGAATAATTTCTCTAGCAGAACTGCGACTTCCTTCTCCAATTAATTGGTGACAATCTCTTGTATAAGATGACTGTTGGTTTTGATGGGTTTGGTTTGCTCTTTGAGAATTAATTGTCTCTAAACTGCTAATATTGTAACCGTGCAAATGTGCTGGCAACTGCCAGGATATATTGGGGTCGGGTTGATGTTTTACTGGCTCGACATTGCCCCGCCAAGCAGCACCCATAATTTGCATTGTTTGATATACTACCGTTTGCCATCCCCTTTGCTTCAAGTAATCTAAACCTTTACCCACATCGGGAGCGGTTAAATCGTGAAATAAAATTATTGCATCTTCCTCAGCCAATTTTTCACACGCAATGGCATCATTTAACGGCCCATCACCTCCGTGTTCTCCGTCAATGAAAATTAACGACCATTTGCGGTTGAATTGAGCGGAAAATTCTTCTACTCTTTGGGGGCTGTAGCCTGGTATTAGCTCGACTGATGTTTGAACGCCCGACGCATTTAGAGCACCTTGAATTGAGTCGATTACGCTTTGTCTGATGTCTTCTCTTTCTAACAGCGGATCGACGACATCTAATGCAACTCCCGCGAGCGCTAAATGACAGGCTGACCAACCCAGCCAGCAACCTATTTCTAATGCTTTTTTACCTTTGAATTGCAGGGCTGTATTGTAAAGAATGTGGGCTTCGTCGCGATTCAAAAACCCGATGAATGGATAGCGCTTGTCTGCATACCAATTATGCGGAATTTCCCGGCGCAAGTAAGGCCAGTTACTCGCATTTGGATCGGCAATAATCATATTGGGGAAATAGGAGTCAGGTATAATTATTTGGAACCCTGGCGAAACGTAATCCCCTGGTTGTAATAAATTATTTTTGCTAAGTTCAGGTTGTTGGTAAGTCATTTTGGGTTCTTGAAATATTGGTATTGCTTCCTGTTTTTTAGGTTGATAACGGACGCTAATTTCCAGTATATCGCCGTCAGTTGCCATCAATTGTACTCGGTCAAACTGCTGGCGGCCAGCTAAATGCAAAATGCCGATCGCCTCCTGTGGCAAGTAAGGCTCCACAAAACAGCCTCGCTGCTTGTCCCAAACCGGAAAACCGTTGAATATCCAATTGCACCAAGCTGGGAGCATTTCAGTGAGATTGAACAGTTCGCCACTGTAAACAGCGAGGTTGAGGGCAAATTGATCTGTCATGACACAGCCGGATCTTTGCAATCCTTGATTAATTTTTTCAGCCCATATTTCCCAGTGGGAAGTATCTTTTCGGAGTGCGAAAACTCCGGCATTTAATATTGGATAACTGTAGAACTTTTTAGCAATTTCTTCACCAAAGTTAGCTTCATATTGTTGATAAACCCAGTGCCAAAACTGAGGAAGTTGCCCGTACTGCTGCAAGCTCGCCCTGTGAACTTCGGGAACAATTGCCAGTCCCCGGCGCGATGCTCCTTCAACCAACAAATTAATGGCTCTCCAGTCTTGAACCCAAGCATCCGCATCAATCCAAAGGTATATATCAAAATTGGGAAAGTATTTTCGCAAACAAGGTCTAACTAATAGTCCTTTTAAATGTTCGGGAGATTCATTTCTGCCAGGAAAGTCAAAGTCCCAATCGGGCTTTTGAATGATATTAACTTGTGTTTCCAGCCACTGCAACTGTTGGGGAGTGCAGCCGAGATCGAAAAAGCCGATCGCCACATTTTCACCCTCTGGTTTTTCCCGCACCGATAAAATAGTACCTTGCACCAATTCAAAGTAATTTGCATCGGCGGCGGTGATGATGATAATCTGCATAAATAGCTTTTATTATACAATCAAACTGCTGAGTATAACGTAGGGTGCGCCTCGGCGCGCCTTACTATAGTGTAGGGTGCACCATGCGTACCTTACTATAGGCTAGCAATATTCATAAAACTATACTATCGAGGAGGAATTGTGAAAAACCAAAAAGGGAAAGTTTATCTAGTCGGTGCGGGGCCCGGAGATTGTAACTTGATGACAGTGCGATCGCACAAACTGCTATCCCAAGCCGAAGTCTTAATCTACGATGCTCTCATCGACATCCCGCAACTCGAATTAATCCCAGCAACTTGTCGGAAAATCGAAGTCGGGAAACGCGGTGGCAAACCTTCTACCCAGCAGCAAGAAATTAACCGTTTGCTGGTAGAAAATTGCCAACTCGGAAAACAAGTGATCCGTTTAAAAAGTGGCGATCCGTTTATTTTTGGTCGTTCTAGTTCCGAAATTCAAGCATTAATCACAGCCGGCTGCGAGTTTGAAGTAATACCCGGAATATCCTCCGCATTAGCCGCACCTTTACTAGCAGGAATTCCCCTCACAGATCCGGTAATGAGTCGCTGTTTTGCAGTGATGAGCGCCCATGAACCGGATGCTTTGGAATGGGAAGCATTAGTGCAGATAGAAACTTTGGTAATATTGATGGGAGGGCGCAATTTAAGCGAGATAATTTGGCAATTGCAAAAGCACGGACGATCGACCGAAACTCCGATCGCCATTATCCGAGATTGTGGCCGCCCCGAACAGCAAATTTGGCTCGGTACTCTCTCCAACATTGTACAGCAAACAGCAGGTCAATCTCTGTCGCCTTGCGTGATCGTAATTGGGGAAGTAGTTAGATTGCGCGAATATTTAATCCAGCCAGAAAGCACAAATATGATCGATACACCAGTCACCGCTAACAACAGCAAATTGCCACTAGCAGGAAAAACCATTTTAGTCACGCGATCAGTTTCTCAGTCGGCTGAATTTAGCGATCGACTCCAGCAACAAGGAGCCCGCGTTATCGAAATGCCCGCCTTGGTAATTGGGCCGCCGTCCACTTGGGAACCATTAGACAGTGCGATCGCACAATTGTCAAGCTTTCACTGGTTAATTCTCACTTCCCACAACGCTGTAGACTGCTTTTTTCAACGATTACAAGCAAAAGGCAAAGACGCCCGGAGTTTGTTTGGTATTAAAATCGCAGTTGTCGGGAAAAAAACAGCAGAAAGTTTGCGATCGCACTCTCTACAACCAGACTTTATTCCCCCCAACTTTGTCGCCGATTCCCTAGTAGAGAACTTCCCCGATAACTTGCAAAACTGCAAAATCCTATTTCCCAGAGTAGAAAGCGGCGGCAGAGAAGTTTTAGTTAAAGAATTCACCGCCAAAGGAGCGCAAGTAATAGAAGTGCCAGCTTACCAATCTTGCTGTCCAGAAAATATTGATCCGATCGCCCTATCCGCACTCCAAAATCAAGCCGTAAATATCATAACATTTGCCAGTTCCAAAACCGTACATAACTTTTGCAATCTCATACAAGAAAGCCCAAAATTGTCCCTCTCTAAGGATTGGTTGGAAAACGTTTGCATTGCCTCCATCGGCCCGGAAACTTCCAAAAGCTGCCAAAATTTATTGGGTAAGTTAGATGTGGAAGCTAAGGAATATACCTTGGATGGGCTGACTGAGGCGATCGTTGAATGGGCACAAGCGAGGTTGTAAAATAGTTGTACGATCATTAGGAGGAAAGAAACATGACCGCAAAAGACCAACTTCTTCAAGAACTCGACCAAGTGCCAGAACCCTTGCTGCTGAAAGTGCTTGAATTTGTCCGTTCCTTAAAGACTGAAGAAGAAGAACAACAAAAACTAGAAGCCAAAGCATGGCAGGCATATCTAGATTCAGAACGCGAAAGAAAGGAGGTTTATCGTCGCCTTGCCAACTCCTAATTTTGTCAGCAAAAGTATGGTTGTCAATATCCACGTCAGACAGATAGAAAGATTTGGTGGCACTCCCGGCGTCAGAGATGAAGGCTTGTTAGAGTCGGCTTTGGCTCAATCGCAAGCAACTTTTGGCGGTCAATTTTTGCATCCGACAATTGCCGAACAAGCTGCTGCTTATCTCTATCACATAGCGATGAATCATCCGTTTATTGACGGTAATAAACGAACGGCTTTTGCCGTGACAGATACCTTTTTACGTTTAAATGGTTGCACTCTAAATTTGACGGACGATGGAGTATATGATTTAGTCATGGGAGTCGCACGGGGAACCATGACTAAGGAAGAACTAACCACCGAGTTTGAGTCATATATTATTGAGTTTTAATAAGTAAGTTGGGCAGCCTTCATGGAGATTAAGTAAGGTACGGCGTACTCACCCTACATGGAAATAGCGAATCGCGGAACAAAAAAGCGAGTAAAATTATCACTAAAGAACAAAGCCGAGCTCCTTTGCGTCAAATCAGTAATAAAACTAAACAAAAAAAAGCACAAACCGCCGATCGCCCTTTCTTCCCCAAATCCCGCTACCCAACTACTAATTAGCAATAGCCATGAATATAAATTTTTCTCGTTACGACACCTTAAGCACCCTGCTAGCAGGAACTACCGCAGCCTTAACTATAGTCATCAGCCAAAGTGCGATCGCCAAAACTCCCCAAGAAGTCGCCAGCATTGCTGGGCCGCTGACTGTACAAATTAACAGTTCCCTCGGAGACGGTTCTGGGGTAATTATTGCCAAAACAGGCAAAACTTACACAGTTTTAACAGTCAACCACGTCGTAGAAAAAGCAGACGTGAAATACACCGTTCGCACGTCTAAAGGCAAAAACTATCAAGCAACCTCCGTCACCCGTTTGCAAACCGCCGAAACTGACCCGGATTTAGCCGTAGTCAAATTTGAAAGTCCCGAAGAATATCCAGTCGCGACGATCGCCGATTCCGATCAAGCCGTCATCGGCACTCAAATCTTCGTTTACGGCTATCCCGCTACGGGCGGACTTTTCGGCGCTGAACGAGAACCAGAACTCTCTCCCGGACTCGTTACCAGTCGCCCGGGGAACCGCCCGGAAGGTTACACTTTGCGGTATCAGGCCGTAACTTGGAGCGGCATGAGTGGCGGTCCAGTTTTTGACTCCGAAGGCCGAGTCATCGGTTTACACGGACAAGGGGAATTCGGTTTTGCTCAAACCAGTTCCGGCGAAGTCGCCCCGATTAAAACGGGATTTAACGCAGCAGTTCCCATCAATACATTTATCGCCAAGCTAGTGGCGGCGGGAATAAACAAATCCGAGTTGAAAGTAGACAATACTCCCGCAAATCAAGGCCCCGTATCCACCGCCAATCCGCAAGACGCCCAAGCTTATTATTTTCGAGGACTTTCGCGGTTAGATCAAGACAATCCTTCGGGGGCGATCGATGATTTCTACAAAGCACTCTCTTTCAAACCCAACTACACTCCTGAATTGCATTTCAACATCGGCAATGCCCGCACTCTTCTCGCCAGCATCGAGACAACCCGCGCGCCCAGCGCTATGGAAGCATACACGCAGGCGATCAAAGCCAATCCCGGTTTTGCCGACGCCTACTACAACCGAGCTTTAGCTTACCTTGAAAACAACAACAAACCGCGAGCAATGGCCGACTTTCAAAAAGCAGCAGAACTTTACAAGCAAGGCGGCCGAACAAGTGCGTATCTAGACGCGCTCAGCAGAATCAAACAGTTGCAATAAACTTAGCCTTTAAAAGTTTAAACATCAAAATGAAGCTATTCATTTTGATGTTTGAATTTCCAACTAGGGTAATTAATATAATCAGCAACTACCATGAACTTAAATTTTTCCCGTTTCGACACCTTAACAACCTTGCTAGCAGGAACTACGGCTGCCCTAACCATAATCATCAGCCAAAGTGCGATCGCCAAAACTCCCGAACAAGTCGCCAACATTGCCGGGCCGGTGACAGTGCAAGTTAACAGTTCCCTAGGAGACGGTTCCGGCGTAATTATTGCCAAAAACGGCAAAACTTACACAATTTTAACAGTCAACCACGTCGTCGAAAAACCCGATCTCAAATACACAGTTCGCACCTCCACAGGCAAAAACTATCAAGCAACCTCTGTCACCGGGCTGCAAACAGCCGAAACAGAGGCGGATTTAGCCGTAGTCAAATTTGAAAGCCCAGAAGACTATCCAGTCGCGACGATCGCCGATTCTGATCAAGCCGTCATAGGCACTCAAATCTTCGTTTACGGCTATCCCGCTACGGGCGGACTTTTCGGCGCTGAACGAGAACCCGAACTCTCTCCCGGACTCGTTACCAGCCGCCCCCGCAACCGCCCGGAAGGTTACACTTTGCGGTATCAGGCCGTAACTTGGAGCGGCATGAGTGGCGGCCCAGTTTTTGACTCCGAAGGCCGAGTCATCGGTTTACACGGACAAGGGGAATTCGGTTTTGCTCAAACCAGTTCCGGCGAAGTCGCCCCGATTAAAACGGGATTTAATGCAGCAGTTCCGATCAATACTTTTATGGCGAAACTGGCGGCGGCGGGAATGAACAAATCCGATTTGAAAGTAGACAATTCTCGCCCCACAGCAGTTCCCCTATCCACCCTCAACCCAAAAGACGCTGAGGCCTTTTATTTTCGAGGACTGGTGCACTTAGATGAGGGATCTACTTTCGAGGCGATCGAGGATTTCAACAAAGCACTCTCTTTCAAACCCAACAACACCCCGGAATTGCATTTCAATATTGGTAATGCCATCACCATCGCCAGCACTCCCGATACACGCACTAACCCGATTCCAGCATACACGCGGGCGATCGAAGCCAATCCCGGCTTTGCTGACGCCTACTACAACCGGGCTCTAGCCCGCCTCGAAAACAACAACAACAAACCGCAAGCAATTGCCGACTTTCAAAAAGCAGCAGAACTTTACAAACAAGGCGGAAGAACGAGTGCGTATCTAGACGCGCTCAACCGAATCAAGCAATTGCAGTAGAATTAGAAGTTAAGAATTAAGAATTAAAAATGACTAATCCCATTTTTAATTCTTAATCAAGTTCCTACAAACAGCAGGTAAATCACGATGACTGCTATCACCTTAAACCTCAACTCCCTGATCAAACTAACTTCCGAACAGTTTTATCAACTGTGCGAAGAAAACCCAGACTTGAAACTTGAACGGAACGCCAACGGAGAATTAATTGTCATGCCACCAACCGGAGGAGAAACAGGGAAACGCAACTTAACAGCAGGGGCTCAACTCTGGACGTGGAACGAACAAACCGAACTCGGTGAAGCCTTTGATTCCTCAACAGGATTTACTCTGCCCAACAAAGCCGATCGATCTCCTGATGTCTCCTGGGTAGAAAAATCCCGCTGGTCAGCTTTGACACCCGAACAAAAAGACAAATTTATCCCCCTATGTCCTGATTTTGTAATCGAGTTGCTTTCTCCGAGTGACAGCTTGAAAAAGACTCAGGAAAAAATGCAAGAATATATGGAAAATGGCTGCCGTTTGGGTTGGCTGATTAACCGGAAAAAACGCGAAGTTGAAATTTATCGCCCCGGTCAAGATGTAGAAGTTTTACAATCTCCTCTCACCCTTTCTGGGGAAAATGTTTTGCCGGGATTTGTTCTCAATTTGCAAAAAATTTGGAATTAGCAGAATTCAATTTTGAGTTATTATATCATCTTCAACAAATAAAATAACCGTTACCATTTCCTAGTGAGGAATGCAAGTCAGAGCGAGTTGGATCGGGAGGGGAGCATCTCATATTTGTAAAAACACTTCTTCTGGCTCCTTCCTTCTTCCTCTTTCCTCGCAGCAAGAGAGCCTGGCAGCAAGAGAGCCTCAAAACTCCAATTTCTAGCTGGGCTGCTTTCATTGAGATACTCCCTAGCCACTTCTTAGATCACTATACAGCAGTTCTCAATAAAGTGAGATATGCCCTATGCCCTATGCCCTATGCCCTATGCCCTATGCCCGCTTATCAAACGTGCACCTCATGTTACTGAGAAAGGCTAGAGCTTCTTTGTCCTTAAACTCGATCGCTAAACTGGATTCGGGAGGAGAGGTCGAATTAACTCCATAATTTGGTCATACTTAAAGTTATTGATAGAATCAATTAGCGAACTGGAAAGGGTTGAGTTAGATACGGGAATTTGTTTGATTAGCTCGTTCATGACTTCAGGATCAACATAGTAGGCAGCTTGATACATTTGTTCTAACCACTGAGAGGACATCACGGCTATATCTTCGGGAGATAAAAAATCAACCAATTGTTTTTGGGAATCTTTTTCTACAACTGTGTAGATGTACTCTACTCCCAAGTGTTGAGCGAGTTTGTCAAAGACGAGCCGTTCCTGAAATGGCTTGCTCATAAAGTCGTCACAACCAGCCATAAGAGCTTTCTCTCGATCTTCTTCAAAAGCACTGGCAGTTAAAGCAATAATGACAGTCTCTTGTCCATGAGGGTGTTCTCTAATGCGTTTGGTAGCTGTATAGCCATCCATGATCGGCATTCGTAGATCCATCCAAATCAGGTGTGGGGACCAACTTTCCCACAGAGATAGTGCTTCCACTCCCTGTGTTGCTTGGCGCACCTCAAAACCGACTGAGGTAAGGAGTTTGACCAATAAGCGGCGATTTTCCTCCACATCTTCAACTACAAGGATGCGGTAAGTTGGTTGTCCTGGATCTATACCAATCACTCTTTGTTTAAGCAATTCTGAGGGAACGCAGACTGCTTGAGGTAACTTTACCCCAACTTCAAAGTAAAAAATGCTGCCCTGATTCAATGTGCTTTGAACCTGAATCTGACTACCCATGAGTTGGACAAATCTTTGGCTGATAGCTAGACCTAGACCAGTACCTTGATTCAATTTATTCCCAGCTTCAGCTTGCACGAACGCCTTAAATAAGCTGTCAACTTCTGTTGGAGCAATTCCCACTCCAGTATCCTCAATTTCAAAACATAGGCGACAGGAAGTTTGGTCGCTCTGTTCTGATCTTACTCGTAAGGTGACGCTTCCTTGATTAGTAAACTTAATCGCATTACCGAGCAGATTGACTAAAACTTGATACAGTTTTTTCTCATCAATATGCACAAATTGAGGAAGATTGGGATCTCGCTCGACAATTAGTTTCAATCCTTTCGATTGGGCTTTAATTTGCAACATTTCTTCAAGAGAAATCAGCAAAAACTTTAGGTCAACGTCAGAAAGAGAGAGTGTCATCTGTCCGCTCTCAATTTTAGATAAATCTAAAATGTCGTTAATCAATTCCAATAAATGTGTGCCGCTACGATTGACGACCGCCAGATCTTTTTGGAGTTCGGGAGTCAGAACAGGATCGTAACTCATCAATTGCGTAAATCCCAAAATAGCATTGAGAGGAGTACGGAGTTCGTGGCTCATATTGGACAGGAACATACTTTTGGCTCGGTTTGCTGTTTCTGCTGCTTCTTTAGCTTGCTGAAGTTCCAACTCGGCTTGTTTGCGATCGCTAATGTCAATTAAATATCCCAAGATTTCCACTGGTATACGTGCACGATCTCGAATTAGTCTGAGTTGACCGAGTATCCAGCGATAAACCCCATCTGAGCGACGTAGACGGTATTCATGGAAATAAAAATCATTGACGAATAGATTGGCTAAGCCATTAAGCACTCGTTCTCGATCATCTGGGTGTAAGTTATGCACCCAAAAATCAGAATATTCTAAAAACGCAATGCTTTCATAGCCCAATACATCTTTGACATTTTCGCTGATGAACGTTGCTCGATAATCGCCACCAGGTTTACAGCTAAAAATAACTACCGGGCTGTAGTTCAGGAGAAAGTTGAGGCGATTTGTGGTAGCCTGCAAAGCCTGCTCAGCTTGTTTCAGCTCTGTTGCGTCCTCCTGAACGGCAACATATACGGTTCCATATTCAGGATGCTCAAACCTAGAAGTATGAACCCTGCACCAAAAAAGTCTTCCATCTTTTTTCTTATTGTAGACTTCATATTGTGCTTCTCCTTTCTGCTCAATTTGAGCGACAATATCTAGAACGCTGGCGTCTGGTGTAATCTCTCTATCGACATAATTCAAGATACCAACGGGTTGACCTGCGAGTTCGCCATCTGTGTAGCCAAACATAGCGTCCAATTTAGGATTGGTGTAGACGATCGTGAGATCTCAGGCTTTAATTAAACACACTCCACCTGCCATGTTATTCATAATAACACTCTGAAGTTCTAGCGTCTTTTGAGCTTCTTTTCGAGCGGTAATATCTTGGATTTGAGCAATAAAATGCAGTGGATTGCCCTGTTCATCTTGTACTAGGGAGCCATCAAGAAGAATCCAAATTATATGTCCTTGTTTATGGAAATACCGTTTTTCCAGTTGGTAAGTTGAAATTGTTCCTGCTAATAGCTGATGTACATAACTAAGATCCAGGTCTAAATCGTCAGGATGGGTAATGTCTTGGAAAGTTAACGCTAACAACTCTTCTGAGGAGTAGCCAAGAATCTGACATAAGGCAGGATTGACTTTCACCCAGTGCCCATCAAGTGAAACGATCGCCATTCCAATTGACGCATTTTCAAACGCATTGCGAAACTGCTCTTCACTGTTTCGTAAAGCCACCTCAATTTGTTTGCGTTCGTTTTTAGCCCGCTTGCGCTCATTTATCTCCTGTTCTAAGGCTTGATTTGCCGTAATAAGTTGAGCTGGACTAGGTAAAGCTAAGGCTGATGGAATTAAAAACACTAGCTCAGATGCAGTATATATAGAAATCAGAGCAGTAATAGCTTTAAGTCCTCCAGAAAGCCAATAAGTAGGAAACCAAAGCGTCCAAATATCCATAATATGAGTTGTACCACAGGCAATTATGAAAGCGCCAAACAGAAAAAATACTTTCTGAAATGGAGTATCTTGCCGCTGTCGCACAAAGTAGATTAGCATGATGGGGATGGAGTAGTAAGCTAAAGCGATTAAACCATCGGATAAAATATGTAATCCTACTAAATTTGTTTGCCAGAGATAGCAGTGACCATGAGGAATGAATCCTCCTGTCTCAAAAAATTGTGTAATCATATCTAACCTGCATTATTAATGAGTGCTGAAGTGTTTAGCGATTGAGTTCTGCCATTGCCCGCTTCATCATGGAAGTCATACCGGGAAAACCACTGTTGAGTACGGAGATGTCAAATTGCCAACCCAGCAGCACGAGACATCCGATCGCAATGAGGAGTAGACTTGCCCTGTAAGAAATGTGCTTGTTTATAAATCGGCTGCTTGGGTTGCAAAAATCTTCTCCTCATGTTACCCGAAACGAAGAAGGGCAACCACGGGGGGATTATCCCTACCTCAACAAGTCAGATTTTGTAGGGGCTGTGGCAGGGTGCCAGTCCTAGAACTCTGCGATCGCAGAACTTCGTTGTGCGTAAAGTGAGTTTATAACCTAATAATTCAACTATACTCTTATTCAGAGGCTTATAATCCTCTGGTAATAAACTATGGAAAGCAGTAGGATTCTCGATATAACTAGCGATAGAGTTAGCGATCCAGCTACCAACTACCGAGGCAATATTTTAATTGTTGACGATCTGCCTGATAACCTGCGTCTTCTGAGCCGTACTTTGAGCGCACATGGTTATAAAGTTCGCAGTGTCACAACAGGCGCAATGGCGCTCCGAGCCGCCCAATCGCCATGGATGGAACTAATTTTACTCGACATTAAATTGCCCGATTTGGATGGCTATGAAGTTTGTAAACAATTAAAATCTGACGAGAAAACCGCAGACATTCCGATAATTTTTTTGAGTGCTCTCAATGAAACTTTCAATAAGGTTGAGGGGCTTGCTGTTGGTGGGGTAGATTATATTGCTAAGCCGTTTCAAGCCGAAGAAGTATTAGCTCGTGTCGAAACTCACCTAACCATCCGACGGTTGCAAAAAAGCCTCCAAGAGCAGAATTTACGTCTCTTGAGAGAAATGGAAGAACGCCAACGTCTCGAAGCGTCGCTCTTTGCCGAAAAAGAACTCGCTCAAGTGACTCTCCAATCGATTGGTGATGCAGTTATTACTACCAATGCTCAAGGTAATGTGCGATTTTTCAATCCTATCGCTGAGCAACTGACAGGCTGGAAGGCTCATGAGGCTCATGGACTACCCCTGTCTACAGTCTTTGAAATTGTCAATGAAGTAACGCGAAAGCCAGTAGAGAATCCGATCGACAAGGCTCTGTTGGAGAAGCGAATTGTGGGCTTACCTAACCATACTATTCTCATTGCGCGCGATGGGACGGAGTATGCCATTAAGGACTCAGCAGCACCGATTCGAGACCGCCAAGGTCAAATTATTGGGGCAGTCATCGTCTTTCATGATGTTACCGAATCGCGCAATCATGCTCGTCAACTCTCTTGGGAAGCCACTCACGATGCTCTGACGGGTTTAATCAACCGTCGAGGATTTGAGCAGCGACTAATTGAGGCGATCGCCTCTGTTCAAGATAGGAATCAGCAGCACGCTCTCTGTTATTTAGATTTAGATAAGTTCAAAGCCGTTAACGATACCGCTGGTCATATTGCTGGCGATGAGCTACTGCGCCAAATCACTACACTTTTACAAAAGGGAGTCCGCGCTAATGACACACTGGCTCGCTTGGGAGGTGATGAATTTGGTCTTTTGCTTACTAAATGTCCCCTCTCTAAAGCAGCTCAGATTGCGGAAAAGCTCAAAGATATAGTGGATCAGTTCCGGTTTATTTGGGATAGCAAAACCTTTATCATCGGGGTCAGTATTGGAGTTGTTACCATTAACCACACCAGCCAAAATTTGATGGAGCTTATGGGGGCGGCTGATGTAGCTTGTTATGCTGCCAAAGGCAAAGGTCGCAACTGTGTTCATGTTTCTCGTCTAGACGATGGCGAACTAATATAATTAGATAACGTGGTGAGAGGCAGTTGATTTCCAAAATCAGCCGTGCGTTAGAAACCAATCGTTTTTGTCTCTACTTCCAAAAGATTGGCTCTATTACCTCTAATCAATCATTAGAGCCTTATGAAATTTTGTTGACAATGCTTGTTGACCAAAACGGAGAAAGCGTTGCTCCCAATGAGTTTATTCTCACCGCCGAGTGTTATGGCTTGATAACAAAGAGCGATTGTTGTTGGGTAATCGAAACTTTTTTATCGAAGTATCAAAATTTATCTGCACTAAAATTTTTTAGTAAAGACTTGTATACAATCAATATTTCTGGCGCTAGCAGTCGAATTTTTTTTTCAGTTTTATTGTTCCATTTTATCTCGTTTTCGATGTTGAGGTCGCGGTTTCTAGTGTGAGTTACCGCACTTTTTTAGCTATTCCCATCCACCGAGTTTTGCAACTTGTTCTCTCCCGGTTTTTTGGCCGATCGCACGCTGTTCCTTCTGAATTACCACGGCGAACCGATCATGGTAAAAGCAGCCCAATAATAAGGATGCGAGAAATTTCGATCGCCCCTGGCGGTCAACTCTGACGGCAAAGGCAGAGCTTGATTGTTGCCCGATCGCACCAAATAACCATCTTGCAACCGCACTTCTCCCCGCAGCATCGCCAACTGCGCTTGCCGCAAAGCCTCAGCCTTAATCGGCGCTGTACGCAACTCCTGGTAAAACTCAGTCATCAGCCCCAAAGTAGCGACATCGCTGACATACCACAAACTCGCCAAAGCGGATTTTACCCCCGCGTGTACCGCCAACCCTGCAAACCCCAACTCAGCTTGTTCGTCTCCCACCGCCGTAGTACACGCACTCAAAACCAACAACTCCACCTGCGGGTTAGATAGCTTCAACTGCTCCAACTGATTCAACCGCAACTTAGTATCCCAAAACTGAATGTAAGAATTTTCCGCCCCCCCAGGCTGAAAATCCCCGTGAGTAGCTAAATGAATAATTTTGTATTGCGGTTGATTGCGCTTGTTCTTCAAATTTGCCAAAGTAAAAGCTTCATTGAGAAAAGACGAACCCGGCCAAATCTTGCCGACAATTGTCGATATTTCCAGCGGCACCGCAGGCAAAGGATTTTGATCGTATTTGGCAGGAAAATTCGACGCACCCATCGCTAACACTTCAGAACCCTTAACATCGGCATAGCGAGTATCAGTTAAACTCAAACTCGGAATCAGCCCCAAACTGTACTTTTCTACCAAAAACTGCTTGCCGTCGTAAAGAGCAGCCAAAGGCAAAGTTCGCAAACCGGCATCCATCGAAAACACCAAGGTGCCAATCTTGTTAGCCTCCAATTCCGGTTGCAGCGGTGCAATTAACCACTGGTAAAGTTTCTCGGCAGGTTCCTTGTAATTAGCAGCATTCAATCTCCTAGGAGTTCTGATAGCATTAGTGAATTCTTTAGCAACTTGCAGCACTGTCTCGCGGCTTGCAGGCACGCTTTTAAAAACATTTTTGCCGTCTGGCAATAACAACACAAGTTCTAAATGTTTTTCTTTCGCCCAAACGTAAAGGATCGCGGGTTTAACCCCAGTCAAGCGATTGACGCTGCTGAGAGTATCTCGAATACTTTGCTGCGTGACTGACTTTTCAGTGAGATTACCCCCAAAGTAACGTTCAAATTCCCGGCCCTGAGTTCTATCCCTTTGCTGCACTGCGTCGATCGGACTTATTTGCGCGATCGAACTCGATCGAGAAATCTCAGGAACCCTCACATTCCCGACACTTTCTGCACTCACCGCGCTCGCAGGCTTCTGTGGAGTTGTTGCCACGCTGCCGTTTTCTGTCGTCGCAGGCGCGCCCAAATTGTCTGTTAACACCGACGGCGACAGCAGTACCGGGCCGGCAGCAGTCTCGTTCGACCCCGCCTCAACAGACGCAGCAGCAGGTTCTGGCGAGACATTTGTGGTACTGCCCTTTGGCACCGACGCTGCGGGAGGAAGACTCACCTGAGTCACAATTTGTTGAGAATTGTCTGTAGTTTTCAGTTCCACGCTGGTAGTTGGTGCCGGACTCGCCACGATCGCCAGCGGCCCGATCGCAGTTGAGGAGGTGGCAGTGTTCGACTTCGAGTTTCCCGTCCCAACAGTCGCCGCCGTGCAGGTTCCCGACGGGCAAGTGCTTTGCAGCAGCGTCTGTGAACCCGATTGAGCCAGCCCGTCTGTAGAAATGCTGACCTGGGCGCGCTCAGCAGCCGTTCCTGTTCCCGCAGCCCGAAATGCTCCCCCAGCTTCGACTGCCACATCGCCGCCGATATTGCCACGAGCTTTGATCGAAACAACTTCAATATCTTTGTTCCCGGTAATTTGGCTCGAACCGGCACTTCCCGATTGCGAACTCGAGTTGATCACCCCTGTAACGATCCGGCCCGGCGCCGCAATCGAAATATCTCCCCCGCTTCTGGCACCAAAAGCATCGATGTTGCCGGTTTCTACCGCACCGGCGCTGCGAATAGTGATAGGGCCCGCCACCCCGGAAGTTGAGCGAGATGAAACCGTACCAGCAGTCAACTTGCCTTGACTGCTAGTGATGTTAATCCCCGCAGTCGAGGTAACGTCTCCGACGGCTACAGTACCCCCCATCAGAGAGATCGTGGCGTTATCAGTGCCGACGATCGCACCCGTTCCCTCGATCGCGCCGCTGCCCGATGGCGATCGAATCGTCGTCGGATCTTGAAATGTCAGCGCCACTGGCGTTGAATTTGGCGTTGAATTTGGAGTTTCAGAAGGAATCGAAATCACACCGCTACCGTCAGAACGTCCGATCGTGATCGAAGCAAACCCATTCCGAAAAGTGTTCAATTCCGCAGCAGTCAAGTTCAGAGCTTCTGTATCGCCAGAACCTTGAATTATAATATTTTGACTCGGATCAGCCGGTTGCAGCACCAGATTGCCGTTGCTGGTGAGCGAATTTTTGTCACCTGTCAAGTCAATTTCGTTGCCCGTCAGGGTAACATCTCCCCCTGTTTGGACGCCACCAGCTTCGATCGCCCCCGCAGTGACTCCCTTGGGCCCCGTCAGCGTCACATTCCCTGCGCGATCGCCCCTTGTCTCAATCGCCCCGGCAGTCACCGTCCCGTGTGCGGTAACACTAACATCTCCCGCCGAATTGCCTGTATCTTCGGAAGAATTGACAGAAGTGTTGATGGTGCGAGAAGTTCCAGTAAGTAGCCGACCGGTTGTGACATTGCCTGCGGTGCTGACAATGCGAATTTCCTGATTGTGGGTAGTGATATTTCCGGTACGGATATTGCCGTCACCTTTGATAGTAATTGAGGCATTGTCTGCCCCTGTCAGGGAATTTGTGGTAGTGATTGTTCCCAAACCCGCTGGCGATTGAATAATTAGCGGATCGTAAAATGTGAAATCGTTGGCAATCAGAATTGAACCGATACCGTTGGTGCGGCCGATCGTAATTCCAGCAAACCCATTTTCCAAACTTCCGAGGTCGCTTGCCGTCAGATTCAAATAAATATTAGTACCGACATCTCCAGAACCGCCGATCGCAATATTTTGACCTGGACTCCAAGGTTGCAGTACCAAAAAGCCCGTACCTCTGACTGAATTTTTGTCGCCTTTAAAATTAATTTCATCACCAGTCAAAGTAATGTTTCCCGAGCCCCCTGCGATCGATCTCACTCCCAGAACATTCCGAGCCGTCACAGTTACATTTCCCGTCGCTTCCCGACCGCTGGCATCAAGTTTTTGGGCCGTCACGTTCAGGCCTTCGAGCACAATATTCCCGCTGCTGCCGGTGCTGGGATTGGATGAAGAAATATTATTGGCAACAGTCGAACCCGGACTAATCAAACTAATATTTCCGCCGTTACTCGACAAATTGCCCGCAGTAATTTGACTTCCCGAAATGGAGATCGCACCGCCAGCCGTGCTAATTGTATCTGCAGCATTCATCGAAAAAGCACCCGCACCATTGCGATCGGCATCTGCTCTCAATGTTACCGAACCAGTAGTTGCTTGAAAGCTCAACTGATTGTCCGCCAAATCAGCAATTGTAATATCGTTGAGCGCTTCGAGAACCACATTTGCAGTCGCCGACATACTTTCCAAAGCTGTAGCCGAAATTGTCAGCGAAGGCTCAGAAATTTTTGGCTGTGGTGATGGCGTTCCTGTTGCCAAAATATTATTGTTGGCAATAATTTCCGCATCGCCCGCACCTTCTGGCGAATCTGTAATTAAAATATTGTCTGGATCTAACAGCAAAGTCCCCAAACCGTTTGTCCCAGACGTATCGACAGTACCGTTAAAAATCAATCTTTGCTTGCCCGAAACTTCCACAAACCCCCCAACACCTGCGGTGGTTGTTGCAGAAACGCCATTTGCGCTGATGCTGCCCAAAAATGCTGTTGTGTTGTCAGCCCAGACCACAATTCTGCCGCCGTTGCCTGATTCAGTTGCGTTGGCGGCGATCGAACTTTTGCCATCCACGTAAGTCATCCTGGCATTCGGCACAGTTCCCTCGCCTCGGTAATCTCCCCCGATCCGCACCGTTCCGCCGCCGTCGGGCCCCGAAGCTTCAATCTTCGCTCCCAACAGCCCTACCTTGTCGCCCAACACGTTGACGCTTCCTCCCAGGCCCCCCGTAGCAGACACGTCCGCAGAACCCGCTACCAGCGCAGTTCCAGCACCTCCTGGCACTGTTTGACCGCCTGTGAGCACAACTTCACCTTGAGCGTTCGTAGTTATACCCGTAGCGTGAGCCACGCCGGGACCCGACAGCAGCCCTGGTAAACTCTGGGGAGAGAAGGGAACCGCTTCCGAACCCGACACTCCGGCTGCTGGAGAAACTTCTAAACTCAGCAAAAGTCCGTTTTGACTGAACCGCACCAGATTTTCGCCCGGGACAGCCGCCACAGTAATTTGACCGCCCGGGGCTGAAAGTTGCCCTGTACTGATCACCGTGCCGCCTAGCAAAGTCAAATTTTGCCCCATGCCGACAGCCAAGTTACCGGCATTGACAATACTCGCGGGCTGTGAGCCAAAAACAAAAGCATTCGGCGCTCCGACTAGGGCCGCGAAGTCGTTCGCCCCTGTACCGTTGAACCAGCCGTTGTCAAAACCGATACCGCTAGCGGTGGTAGCCAAAAAAGACCCGGATACATCGAGTCGGGCATTTGCTCCGAAGATAATGCCTGCGGGATTCATCAGCAACAAATTAGAATTGCCGCCACTAACTTGAATTAGACCGTTAATTAAGGAAGCGTCGCCCCCGACAACACGGCCGAGGATATTTTTAACGCTTGGGTTGGAGATGAAATTGGCAGTTTCGCCAGAATTAAGACCGAACCGAGTAAAACTGTGGAACAAATTGGCTCCGTCTCTGGAAGTAGTGCCGCCTTTAATGTCGTAGCGAGGGGGCGACCCTGGACCTGGGGCGGTGACAGCGGTTCCGGTGCCGTCTGGGGCTGGAGTAATAGATTGTGCTGCTGCAATTTTAGATTGGGGATAAATTGCCACGAGTACCCATCCGTTGCTGTTTTCTTTGAGGAAAACCAGGTTGGGGAAAAAATCTACTATCAAAAATCCAGCAAGGGGAATTGCTGCCAGAATCGACCGCACAGCACGTTGAGCATTCATAAGTTTGCCTCGGTCTAGACCTTAATTCGAGTTTAAAATTGAGATTTTAGGTAAAAAAGAGTCGATCGCACCCCAATCCTGACACTTCCTAACGCGAACTCTCGATCGCAAATCTTAAAATTTAAGTCTAAATTTGATTGTGTCACCAACATAGCAAAGACTGACAGTAAGTGTCGAAACACAGGAAGTTTAAACAGAGAAAATTATGAGCGATCGAATTGTCCGTCTGATCGGTTTAACTGGGGGCATCGCCACCGGTAAAACCGCTATATCTAATTATCTTGCAGATGCCTGTGGATTTCCGATTTTAGATGCCGATATTTACGCCCGCGAAGCTGTGAACCCCGGTTCGCCAATACTTGACTCTATTGTAAAACGATACGGCGCCGGTATTTTGCTCCCGGACGGCAATTTAAATCGGCCCGAGTTGGGAAGTATTATTTTTTGTAACCCAGACGAGCGGCAGTGGTTGGAACAACAGATTCACCCTTACGTGCGCCGCCGATTAGTTGAGGAAACTCAAAGCTACATTGCTGCATCGAGTTTGGTATCCCAAAGCACACAGGATTTAGGTACAAAGACTCAAGAAACCGGCTTTTTTAACCAAAAGCTAGAACGAAGTATTGTTGAAAAAAAACCCAGTTTCTGCGCGCCGGCTGACACGGTGACTTTGGTTTTAGTAGTGCCGCTGCTGTTTGAAGCTAACATGACTGACTTGTGTACCGAAATTTGGGTAGTGTACTGTTCACCCGAAGTGCAGTTAGAACGACTAATGCAGCGAGACGGCTTGAGTTACGATCGAGCTAAGGCCCGCATTAATGCCCAGTTGCCGCTAGCTCAAAAGTGTCAACAAGCTGATGTTATTTTGGACAACTCGTCAACGCTCGACTCGCTATTCCTGGAGGTAGATGTGCAAGTCAGTCGCTTTGAGATTTGATATGTGAGATTGACTCCGCGATAGCGGTTTTAAAACCAGGTTTTTTTAATCCCTGCGCGCCAGTTAGTCGCTTTGAGAGGTGAGATTTGAGATTGAATCCACGATTTTGTGAAGGGGCTTTTTTCTCCAACCGCTTTCGACTCCTCCTTCAAAGTGGCGCGTAAGCCCTCTTGTCACCAAGCAAGATCAGAAAAGTCAGAAAAAATCACAAAAAATAAAAAGTTCACAATTTATTTGAAAATATAATAGCAACCATTTATGAAGTTAATGTAAAAAATTAGGCATTGCCCACTTTAAGGAATCTCATTCACCAAGATATTTATATCTAACGTGCTGATGGCGCGGCTGGGTACTCTCCTATTGTGTCTTTAATCCCCGGGTTGCCGCTTCACCTCAATAAATTATCAAGTTAATCATAAAAGTAGTAAAACTTTACAATTGGCGGTTTTTGTTTCTTTCTTGGAAGACTGTTTCAAAAGGATTCCTGGGGCGATACCCTTTGAGATTTGAGATTTGAGATTTGAGATTTGGGAATGATTTATAGCTACCAGGGTGGGGAACACGGGCAGAGAAGAGTAGTATTCTTTTTTTGAACATGGTCTTGAATTCTGCTGGTTGCCCGCCAGTAGCAGATAACTAGAAATTACCCGCGAACAAGCGAGCTAAAGGATGGATTTCACCAGCTTTTAACCAAAACTCAAAAAAATTGCAGGTGTCCTCACTTACTAATTGATGACTTCGCCACAATTATTTTTTTATCCTGATACCAGAGTACAGACTGCGTATCAAGAAGGAGAAAATACAAACACCAAAATTTATGATGCGCGTTTACTCTTCCATCCTGATGTCAAGCCTGTTACTGAGTGCTGGCGCAGTTAATGCTCAAAGCTTAGAAACTCGATCGACCTTTTTTGCTCGAGACAACTCTGCTCCCGAAATTTTAACCGCCGTAGCCGACACTCAGACCTTTTACGATAAAGAGCCAGATAATAATACGCCACCAGGACGAGGCCAGGGGAGATAAAGCCGAAAAAAGCGATAATTGCAGGGAATTAGGGGGAGAATGGGACAATATAAAATTGAGAGAAGAAGAGAAAAATTGAAAATTTCGAGCCATTAATTGGGGACTTACGTACTGCGTAGCAAAAAACCGATTTTTCAGCGGTATTTGACGACTCAATGCATAATTGTTCGCTATTCGGGTTTTTTTGCCCAATATCGTCAAAATATCAGACACCACAAACGGGCGCGAAATGTTGCCCTCAAAAAATAAAGGTAAAGCGCGAGTAGGAATCTGGCGCTTTACCTTTATTTTTTAAACTTGTGCAGCTTTAATCTTCTTCCGCAGCTTCGCCACCAACAACGACATCGCGAATCCGCAAACTCGGGCCGCCGCAGCCCACGGGCAAACCGCTTTGTCCTGCCTTGCCGCAGCCGCCGGATTCATCCCAGTAGAAATCGTCGCCGATCGCCTCAATATCAGCTAAAGTGCTGAAAACATTACCCGAAAGAGTAACATCCCGTACCGGATTGTCTAGTTTTCCGTCGCGGATCATCCAAGCTTCGCCGGCACTGAAAGTAAACATTTCGCCGTTAGTCATGCCGCCTTGCCAATTGCGCGCATAAACTCCTTCTTTGATACCAGAAAATAAGTCAGCAACTGGCGTGTCACCCCGTTCGATCCAAGTATTCGTCATGCGGACGATCGGCGGATAATGATAATTCAAACAGCGAGCATTGCCAGTAGGCGTTTCTCCCAATTTACCCGCCGTTTCCCGCGAGTGCAGTCGCCCGACTAAAGCGCCGTCTTTAATTAACTGAGTAGTAGTCGCGGGAGTGCCTTCGTCGTCGTAGACATAGCTGCCCCGGTGTCCCTCTGGCGCTGCACCGTCGAAAATTTGCAAGTTTTTGGGGCCGAACTGGCGGCCGAGGGTCATAATTTCCAAAATGTCGGGATTTTCGTAGGCCATGTCGGCTTCGGAAAGATGTCCGAAGGCTTCGTGGACGAATAATCCGGTTAAAATTGGGTCGATGACGACGGTGTAGGTGTTGCCTTGGACGGGGGGTAAGGCTAGGGAATCTACGGCTCTCTGGGCGGCGCTGCGAACTTGAACATCGAGATCGGTTAAGTCTTCGTAAGCTTTGCGAGAACCAGTGGTTTCGCGGCCAGTTTGTACGGTTTCCCCGCTGCGGGCTGTGGCGGCAAAGCGCATTTCCATGTCTGCCCAACCTTGTTCGAGCATGGTGCCTTCGGAGGTGGCGAGGATGATGCGCTGGGTGCTGTCGCCGTAGCGCACGGAGATTGTGGCGATGCGGGGGTCAATGCTGCGGAGGATGGCCGCGTAGCGATCGCACAATTGCTTTTTGTCAATTAGGGGAACCAGACGGGGGTCGGTTCCTGTCAGCGGCAGCAAACAAATGTCTTGTACTGGGGTGACAGGCGCCAGGATCGTTTCTTCTTCGCCGATCAGTTTTGCCGCGGCGATGGCTTCTTCGATTCTTTCGGCGAGGGTGGAAAGTCGGTTAAAACTGGCAAAGCCCCAGCCGCCTTTGTGACAAGCTCGGACTTGACCGCCAATTGAGACTCCTTCGCTGAGGGTTTCAATTTTTTCGCCCCGCAGCAGGATGTCGGTGCCTTCGGCTTCTTCCAGTCGAATTGCCAGATAATCGACTTGGTGACGGTAGCGTGCCATTAAGTCGGACAGCAGATTTTTCGAGTCGGCGATCGAGGTGGGCATAAGGAAAGCACGGTGTTTAACTTACTTCATTTTGCACTTTTGTTAGGGCGATCGTCCAAAATATCGCCCCAAGCGCGGAGATTGCGGCTTATTGGTACGGTTCTGCCAATATCGTTAGTTGACAAATGTGGATATCCTGTGAGTTAGGAGGAAGGTGCAAGAAATTATGCGGGATTTTTTGATCGTGCTGGTGCTTGACTCCTAACTCCTGAACTTTCCTATACATAAATACTTCACCCTTCATGCCTCCGAAGGTGGGTTTATAACTGTGAATACTTACTTTTTACCGACAATAAGCGAAATTTTAGCCTCCGAAGGCCAAGAAAATGACCTGAGTCTCTTTGATGCTAAGTTGGCGGGAGAAAACAACCGCCATCGGTGTCCTGCAAGCCGTGGGGCTTCTCGGCTGAAAGCTGAGCACGAATGGTACGGGGCGATCGCAGCTTTGAATCAAATGCTCGATCGGCAAAAAGCCGGACAAAAAACAGATGCCGATCGAGCAAATTGTCGATCGACAATCCCCAATTCCTCTCAGGGATTGGTGTTGTCTGGCCCGTCTTCGGTTTTGACTGATCCCGCTTTGGCCAACGGCTTTGCCAATTGGATTTTTACCAGTATTCCCGACAACGATGCAGCTTTGTGGTCTTTTCGGGCTAGACAAACTTTAGCTTTAATGCCGGCGGCTGATGTGCAAACATCAGTGCCTGCAGCGGCCCCGGCTTTGGCTTTGGCAAATGGCGATCCTTTGGCGCACGAGCAGTTTTGTTTGGTTTTAACTGCTAGTTTTAGCTTGGTGATGGTTTTGGGTGAAAATTCTGCTGGAATTCCGGCTTTTCTATTTTCTTTCGATCCGCAAGTAGTCGCCAAAGCTTGGGAGGTTTTGCGGCGCCGGGTGACTGAAAGCGAATGTTTGCTTGCCAATTCTGACGGTAGTTTCAATTTATCAGTTAGCCAATTAACTAATAATTCTACTAAATTAGACGCGCTGTTCCAGCAGTTTTTGCCTGTGGAGCCAAATTATCAAACAGTGATGCAGTTCAGCCGCTTGCTGTTGCATAATTTGCCGGTTGGGAAAGATGAAGCAGTCAGGATAAAGGATGAAAGAATTGATGATGGTTTGAACCATAGACATCACAAGTTATCGGCTACAGATATCAACTGCAAATCTCCAATTCCTCTGGCTACTAAAGAGGTGGAATTGCTACAGGCGATCGCCCACGAAGTCCGCACTCCTTTGGCTACTATTCGCACGCTGACTCGGCTGCTGCTGAAACGTCCTAAACTCGACCCGGTTGTGGTCAAGCGTTTGGAAATGATTGATGCTGAGTGTACCGCTCAGATCGATCGCTTCGGTTTAATTTTCCGCGCCGTGGAATTGGAAATGTCGCAAGCTAAAAATTCTGGCGTGCAGCTAACAGCAATGTCCCTCGGTGAAGTGCTACAAAATAGCATTCCCCGCTGGCAAAAACAGGCGGCTGTGCGAAACCACACTTTGGAAGTTATTGTGCCGAAAAAGTTGCCGGCGGTAGTCAGCGATCCGACGATGCTGGATCAGGTTTTAACTAATTTGATTGAGAATTTTACTCGAACTTTGCCCTCTGGGAGTCGCATTCAGGTGGAGGTGACTTTGGCGGGCGATCAGTTAAAGTTGCAGTTGGAATCGGAACACCTACCTGAAGGTAATGTCGCATCGACTTTTGCAGCTAAGGGGAATGCTCCTTTGCGATCAATCGGGCCTTTGTTGATGGTGCAGCCGGAGACGGGAAGTTTGAGTTTAAACTTGAGCGTGACTAAGAATTTATTTCGGGCTGCTGGCGGGAAGTTGGTAATTCGCCAGCGGCCCCAAAAGGGCGAGGTGATGACGGTATTTTTGCCGCTGCAATAGTCAGTTGTCAGTTGTTGGTTGTCCTATCAATTCCGGTTGCATCGGAATGATTTAACCGCAGAGAACGCAGAGAACGCAGAGGAAGAGAAGATAGAGCTCATTAATATCGGTCAACAACGGACAACTAACCTTTAATCAATTAAAATCTCAATGACAAACTCCGTTCCTTCTCCCGGTGAAGAAAAACAACTCAGTTTTCCGCCGTGTTTTTCTTCTACAATTTGACGCGCGATCGCCAATCCTAACCCAGTTCCTTTGCCCACATCTTTAGTGGTAAATAGATGGTCGAAGATACGATTTTTCACCTCTTCTGACATTCCTTTTCCGTTATCGGCGATGGAAATTTTTACCTTTTCACTTTCGACTTTAGTCCGAACAGTGATGTGATTGGGATGGGCTTGAATTTCGGCAAAACTCTGTCCTTGATTCGATTCTTCTAAGGCATCGATCGCATTTGCTAACAAATTCATAAATACCTGGTTTAATTGTCCCAAATAACATTTTACTTTGGGAATATTGCCGTAGTCTTTAATGATTTTGATTTCAGGATGCTTGTCGTTCGCTTTCAGGCGATGGCGTAAAATCATCAAAGTGCTATTGAGGCCTTCGTGGATATTGGCTTCAACTTTATGGGCCGTATCGGCGCGAGAGAAAGTGCGGAGGGAGGTGCTGATGCTTTTGATGCGCTCGCATCCTATTTTCATGGAACTCAACATTTTGGGTAAATCTTCTACTAGATAATCTAAATCTATTTCCTCTGCTTTCTTAATCAATTCTGTTTCGGATGGAGGAAACTTTTCTTGATAGAGGCGCAAATAATCAATTAAGTCTTGGACTCCCGCATGAGCTTCATTAATGTTCCCGGCAATGAAACCAACGGGGTTGTTGATTTCATGGGCAACCCCTGCCACTAAATTACCTAATGCTGACATCTTTTCACTTTGGATCATTTGCATCTGAGTTTGCTGAAGTTCATTCAAAGTCTGCTGCACTTGGTGATAGAGGCGGGCATTCTCCAGAGCGATCGCCGCTTGACTAGAGAGAAAATTCAGCACTAGGAGGCGATCGCGACTAAACACCCCACTGGTTATCCGATTTTCTAGATACAAAATGCCGACCAAATTCCCCTGATTTAGAATTGGCAAACCCAGCAAACTCTCTGGTTGGTGGTGCTCTAAATAATCGTCAATCACAGGCAGATCAGTTTTGGCGTGATCGATGACAACTGCTGCTAGGGTGTTTTTGACATACTGGATTAATTTAACAGGAACGGTGGGATTATTCTCTAGGGGTTCTCTTTGCAGGCTAATGTGTTCCCAGGTAGCTATTGCCCGCACTTGCCATTGTTGATCTTGGCAGAGCATCAGTGCACAGCGATCTGCTCCCGAGTTTTGTAACATGGTTTGGGTGACAATTTGCAGCAACTCCTCGAGGTCGATCGTGCTGGAGATCATTTGGGAGATTTGCAGCAGGGTCGTAAAATCTAGAGCATGGTTGATGGAGGTGCTTGAGGTAGTGGGATGGGTGGTCGAATGAATTGAGTAGGTGGGATTGGTGAGGGTGGATAGGGTTTCTAAAATAGTGATGGGTTGGCCGGACTGTTGTAAGATGGGGCGCAGCAGATCGGGATAACGTTTTTCTAGGTCATCGGTTTTGGCTTTTGCTCCCCAGCGGGCGTAACAATAGTAGGCTTCCTGCATATAGCCTGCGGCGACTTTTTCTTTCCCCCAGCCGAGGTAAAATTTAGCGGCGAGTTCGTGGGCTAAGGCTTCTTCGTTGAGGAATTGGTTTTCTTTAGCGAGTTGAATGGCGCGATCGTACAACTCAGCAGCCTGCCAGTTTTGTTCCGCAACACGAGCCATCTCCGCCTCTAAAAGCAGAAATTTGGACAGACAGTTTTCAGGACAGTTCTCTGCCCACATTTTAAGTTGTTGGCGATTATTCTGAACAACTTCTTGATAATCTTTTGGGTGTTTTTCCGGTGCTTGCCCATAAAGTTGCAATACACTCAAAGACTGATAAAAACAATGCAGGACACGTTGAAATTGTCCATAAAGTGTATTAGAAAACTCTGCCGCAGCTACTAACATTTCATAAGCTTTAGCATACTCACCATAGGTGAAAAACAAAAAGGCTTTAGCGAAATAGTAAGTGCTACTGCCATAGCCATAGCCAATTTCATTGAATGTTGCTAGCGCGGACTCTTCATCAAATGTTTCAGAGCTAAGGCTATACTTCCCTATCGTTAGCCCTTGCAAATTCTCTAGGAGCTTGCACTGAAGAATTAGGGCAAATGCTGTCGTAATCTCCGTCCGTTCTGCAAAGCTGATGTACTTTTCATGTCGAGCCAGCAAACTGTGAATATCGCTGGATACGATCGCCTGCTGCCAGAAACTGAACAGAGCACTGTGATGGCACCAAGAAAAATCGCCTACCTCCATTGCCCCCTGATAAGCAGCTTGTTGCAGAACAAGATTAGAACTGACGTGCTTGCGCCAATGGTTGATAAAGTTGCCAAACGACATATAAATTTTGCCATTTAGGGTGGTGTTATGAAATTTTTCATTCACCTTTAACCCTAAAAGTCCAAACTCATAGCCCAATTCATAGTCTTGAAAGCGTTGGCAGAGAATTGTGCCATACCAAACATAAACAAAACCCGCCACGTTGGTATTCCCGTATTCCAAACAGAGATTGGTCATGTGTAAAACAACCAACACTAACAACTCCTGATTAGTTAGGTAAGTAGGCGGTACCATGTTCATTAGCAGTTTGATCAGCATTTGGCGTTCTTCATCGACAATGAGTGGTGCGTCGATTAGTCCTGCAACTGCGCGCTGATTTAAGGTTTTTTTAACTTCCAGAGCCAGCCCTTCTAACTCTGCTTCATTGGGCATAATCGCCAGTTTTAAGCCTAACAGTTTTAGCCCTTCAATTCCTACCTGAATCGCCTTTTGATACAGAGCCTTATTTTGATAATGAGTTAGCTGAATCGCAATTATTTTGGCTCGATCAAGACTAGAAATGGCATAACTAAATGCGATCTCTATAAAATTTTCAGCTTGCTCAAAATTTCCTGCCAAAAATTCAGCCTCAAGGCTTTCTAAATACATCGTAAATGTTAACTTATATGCCGATTCCCATTTATTAGCTGGTAGAAAATTTAAGCCGAAAGCGAGATATTTGGTCGCCGATTCATAAGCAGTTGAGAGTTTGGCTCTCTGCCCTGCAAAGAGGCTAATCTTAGCGAGCTTGGTTCGTTCTTCTTGCTGCGTTATTAGCTCCGAGCCAATGATAAAATGATTGATAATATCGAACACTTCTTCTCCTCTTTCAAGCTCGGAGAAATTCGGAAGAAGTAACTGTCCTATTTTGAGATGGGTGGCTTGCTTTTGGTCATCAGGAATTAATGAATAAGCAGCTTGCTGAACCCGATCGTGAAGAAATTTGTAGTGAGGTAATTGAGCGGCAGTATTTGGCAAGTTGGGGGTGCTTTTTCCCTCTTCTTTCCCTATATAAAACTTGTAAATTTCACTGGTTGGTAAGATGAATCCTTCTTGCAAAGATTTCCACAAATCTGCAGCAGTTTCTTCCGGCGACTTCTCGCTGACTACCGCCAATGTATTCAAATCAAACTGCGCTCCAATGCACGCAGCCAACTTCAGCACATCCTGAGTTTCTGGCGGCAACTTCTGTAATTGCACCGCCATAAACTCCACTACATCATCGGTGATAGTTAGGGCTTTGACTTTGGCGATATCGCACTGCCACCCCCCTGTTACGCCCCTGTGTCCTCCCCTGATAAGGGGGGATGTTACCCCTTTCTCTCCGCCCTGGGAAAGGGGGGTGGGATCAAACGTAATCAGCCCATCTTCCTGTAGCGCCCTGAGAAATTGCGTGGCAAAAAATGGATTGCCTTTGGTTTTTTGATAAACTAACTCGGTTAATGGCTGAGCAAGAAGGATCTCGCACGAGAGAGTATCTGCTATCAAATCATTAATATCGACTTGACTCAGAGGTTCCAAGGTAATAGTATTTACCGTTACTTGGGATTTTTCCATCTCTGCTACTGCCAACATAAATGGATGAGCCGGAGAGACTTCGTTATCTCGATATGCCCCAATTACCAGCAAATTCTGACTATCTTTTTCACTCATCAACACTTGCAAAAGCTTCAGGGATGCTGAATCTGACCATTGCAAATCATCCAAAAAAATCACTAAGGGATGTTCTTTTGTGGCAAAAACAGAGATAAATTTTTGAAATAGTAAATTGAAACGATTTTCGGCGGCACTTCCCGAAAGTTCCGAGACAGGCTGTTGTTTGCCAATAATTCGTTCCAATTCAGGAATTACTTCTACAATAACTTGACCGTTTTCGCCAAGAGCATTGATAATTTTCCTTTGCCATCGTTCTAGCTGAGCGTCGCTTTCTGAGAGTAATTGCTCCATCAAATCTCGGAAGGCTTGCACAAAAGCACTAAAGGGAATGTTACGTTGAAATTGGTCGTATTTGCCTTTGATAAAATAACCGCGCTGGCGAACTATTGGTTTGTGAATTTCGTTGACTACAGCGGTTTTCCCAATGCCGGAAAATCCGGCTACTAGCATCATTTCGCTGCGGGATAAGTTCAAGTCACGCCAGTCCTCCTTAATCAAGGCGAGGTCTTCTTTTACATCGTTTCTATCGGTCGCAGGCTGTTCTGGGGGACGAGATTTAGAGGGGTTTGCTACTCGCTCGAATGCGGCTAATAATGCAGCGACTTCGGTTGCTCGGCCGTAGAGTTTTTCTGGTATGATAAAGCGATCGCAAAAATCTCGCCGCCCAATGGCAAAACTCTCAATTTTACCTGTCTCATTGAGTTGTTGCCAACAAGTTTTTAAATCTGCTTTCAGCCCTAATGCACTCTGATAGCGACATTCGGCATTTTTGGCCATTAATTTGCTGACCATCTCCGAGAGAACAAGGGGTATTTCGGGATTAATTTCACGTACAGATGGCGGGTGCTGGGCAATATGGCAGTGGATCAATTCCATCGCATCGCTGGATTGAAATGGCAATTTTCCTGTCAGTAACTCGTAAAAAGTTACACCTAATGAATAAAAATCTGTGCGGTAGTCAAGACCACGATTCATCCTTCCTGTTTGTTCGGGAGATAGATAGCTGAGTGTTCCTTCAATTACGTTGGGACTCATCAGCATTTGAGTTTCTCGCGGCAGCAAAGATGCTATACTAAAGTCAATGAGTTTGACTTGTTTAGTCTCAGGATTTATTAAAATATTGGCGGGTTTAATATCTTTGTGAATGATGCGGTGGCGGTAAAGTATATCTAAGGTATTGCTTAGGTCGATCGCAATTTGGAAAAAATCAACCAGAGATTGCACGGTTTTTCCTTTCCCCGTCCATTCCTTCAGAGAAATTCCCCCGAAGTCTTCCACAATCAGGGCATAGCCGTTGCGGTAGGGTTCCAAGCTGTAGGTTTGGATGATTCCGGGCAAATTCAGGTTTTTGGCGATCGTGTATTGATTGCGAAAATGCAAGAGTTCGCTGAAGGTGGGATACTCGTTTCGCAAGACCTTGATGGCCACCGGTTTTTGGTCGCAGAGGCGAGTTCCGCGATAAACTAGGGTGCGAGTGCCTGAATAAATTCGAGCGAGAATTTGATAGCCAGTTAGTTCTATCATAACAATAATTATTTTGCTATTAAAATATTTTATTTTACTATTATAATCTACTGCAAATCAGATTATACCTTCGTATCCATACTTAAAAATACAATAAATTTTACAGCCAGCGAACAGCTAACAGTTAACGGTTAAGTGAATTCACTTAACTGTTAACTGTTCACCGCATTCACTTAACCGAATTCATTCTGGCTTTCAAGGCATTTCGCGCTTGTTCTCGATCGTCAAAATGGACTTTTTCGGTGCCCAAAATTTGATAATCTTCGTGTCCTTTCCCTGCAATCAGCACGCCATCTCCGGGTTTAGCGTCCATAATAGCAGTGCGAATTGCAGCGGCTCGATCGCACATCACGATCGGCTTTACTGCGGCGGGAATTCCTGCTAAAATATCCTCCAAAATGCGATCGGGATTTTCCGTGCGCGGATTGTCGGAAGTAACAACCGCTAAATCGGCTAATTCTGCCACAATTTTACCCATGATCGGCCGCTTAGTGCGATCGCGATCGCCACCGCAGCCAAACACGCAAATCATCTGCCCCGGAATAAACGGCCGCGACGCCTTCAACAAGTTCTCCAAACTGTCGGGAGTGTGCGCGTAATCGACAATAACGCTAATATCTTGGTCGGGACTAATTTGCACCCGTTCCATCCGTCCCGGTACTCCCGAAAACTGAGATAATTTCTCCACAATCGTAGACAAATCTAAACCCAATTCTAAAACAGCACCGACAGCAGCCAACATATTTGATAAATTGAACTGACCGACTAAAGGCAAAGAAAAAGCTGTTTCACCCTTCGGAGTGTGCAGCATTCCCTTAACTCCGTTTGGCTGATACTCCAAATCAAAAGCATACAAATCTGTCGTTTTCAGAACAGTGCTGTAACTCCAAACTTGGTCAGATTTGAGGGTTTCAAATATCCGCTGCCCGTAGGGATCGTCAATATTAATTACAGCCCGATTGGCGAGGTAATCCGAACCAAACAAAAGCGATTTAGCCTCAAAATAATCTTCCATATCACGGTGATAATCGAGATGGTCTTGAGTCAAGTTCGTAAACACAGCTACTTCAAAACTACACCCCAAAACTCGCTGCTGTGCTAATGCGTGGGAACTGACTTCCATCACCCCGTGTTTGCATCCGGCTGCTACAGCTTCTGCTAATTGCTTTTGCAGGTCAACTGCAAAAGGTGTGGTGTAAAGTGCAGTTTGTTGGAAGCCCGGCCAGCGAGTGTAAAGCGTGCCAAAAATCGCCGTCGGCAACTGCATTTCATTGAGCAAAAATTCGATTAAATGAGTGGTTGTAGTTTTGCCGTTAGTCCCGGTAACGCCGACAAGTTTTAATTTGCTAGCTGGATTTCCGTAAAAAGCAGTGGCTATTTGACCGCAAACTTGAGCCATATCCGCTGCTGCGATGACGCAACTACCCCCGTCTTCGGAAGGTGTTTTCTCGGCTGCTTGGGTGGAAATTATGGCGGCAAGTGCACCAGATTCGATCGCACTTTGCCAAAAATCTCCCCCATCTACCCGAGTTCCGGGCATTCCCAAAAACAAATCGCCCGCCTGACAAGCGTGGGAATTAGTGGATAAACCCTTGACTTCGGCATCGAGGGCGGGATGTTGCGCGTCAAAGGAAATGCTGGGAACTGCTGCTAATAATTCTCTCAATTTCATCTGAAAAACTCCTCGCTTGAATGTCTTGAATATGACTGGCGGAACACATTGTTTGAGCCACCATCTACAGGTTTTTGCTGTGCGCGGTGCAAACCCTAGGTTTTTTTTATGCGCGGTGTAAAACCTATCGGCCTAGATTAAGCTGCACACCGAGCACCCCGAGGTCAGGATTAAAACCTGAGTTTTTGGGTAAATCGTATTATTGTGACGGATCGATTTGCAAATATTTCTGTAACATTTGCTCCAATTGGGCGACACTACAGCGGGGAGAAGGGCGGGGTAACAGTTCTTCAGCGGAGAATGCAGCCTCGCCAGCAGAATTTATTGGCTGGGGCTGCACTTTAAACAAAACTGGAACTTCGTACTGATAAGCTTGAAACCAGTCATCCTGTTCGGTAATATCTCTGACTTCGAGTTGAAACTTGAGGCTTTCAATCTGTTCGAGTTTTTCTTGCAACCCTTGGCACAAGTGGCATCCGGGTTTGCTGTACAAAATCAATCGCATCATAACAGTAAGATTAAACTCGATCTTAAATTCTGAAATGTCCGATCGCACGTTGGCGAACTCAACGCGAGTAAGACACAACTCACGGCTTTATTGGTCGCAATGCGCGACCGAAGTTATCTTAGCATTGGCAGCCAACAGATTACCGCGCTTGACTATCTCTTTCTTCTCTTCCTCTGTGCCCTCTGCGCCTCTGCGGTGAAAAAATAAATCTAGTTCACCAATGAAAGAATTAAATTTATTCACACCACCTAATTGTAAAAACAACCTTGACTAATAAATCAAGGTTTAGTATAATATAATAAGTATCCCTACATAAAGGAGGCAGTATGGACTGCACCGAATACGCAGAAGCCAAGCGAAAAGCCGCTAAAAAAATTACCGCCGACATTCGAGAACGCTGGAACAATCGCATCGTGACGCGAGGATTGCACTTGATGGGAGAAGCGGGGGCAGTGCAGTATTTAGCTGATTACGGGCGCGGAATTGGTACGGCAAAAGTTATTGGTTTTGCGCTGTGTGCGGAGTCGGAAGGATACCCCGAAATGGCGATCGGCTTTTGGAAAAGAGCCTTTGAATTGGAAACCGGAGAAAAGCCGATCGCCCTCAATACTCGAAACAATTCTACCGCCGATATCGCTCCTGCTAAACAATCAACTTCCGACCCAAAAATAGAAACTGTCTACCATCCGATTGTTCCCGAATTGCCGCCGCACTTGCAGCCGGGAAGGATTGTAACCATGCAGCCGGTTGACGCGCCGAGCGATCGTTCTTATTACATCGAAAATCCCGATTATTGGGGACAGCCAAAGCGCGACGGCAATCGAGTAGTTGTCATCGCGACGCCAGATAAAGTATACTACCAATCGCGATCGACTAACCTGCGGCAACAAGCATCGATCGAGATCGATCGCACATTAATCGACACAGCCGGTAAAATTGGCACCTTTGTTTTAGACGGCGAACTGTATTACAAAAGTTGTACGGGTAGCGAACACCGCACGGGGGCGCAAGCTGCTACAGTTAATATTGAAAGCGGTTTTCCCACAATCCAGCCCAGCGCAATTTATGCTATTTTTAAAAGTTTGTTTTTCAAAGGCAATGATTTAACTACCGTGGCAGAATCCGAACGAATTGCAGCGGGAGTTGAAGTTGGCGAAATGCTGGCGAATTTATCCCCAGCCTTTGAAGTTGTACCGACATTTCGCACCACAGCCGAAAAACTCGTCCTGGCAAATCAGCAGGAATATGAAAATAAAGAAGGCGAAGTTTGGGTGTTGCACAACTGCCAGTATGTCGGCGGCAAAGATGTTAAGAAATATCCGATGGTGAGGACTAAATACTGTCAAGAACACGATTTGTTTATTGTGGGTTTGACGGCGACCAAAGTGGCGGGGCGGCCGTTTAGTGCCGTCAAAGTAGCGCAAGAAATTGATGGCAAATTAGTCCCAGTAGGAAGCGTGGGAACCGGGTTTAGCGGGGAGGAAATGCAGGAAATTGCCCGACTCTACGAGGCTAACCCCAAAAGTGTCAAAATTAAAGTGCGATCGCAGGGTTTGACAGAAAGTGGCAAACTTTGGCACGCACGATTTCTGGAGTTTTGTTAAATTTGTAGGGAAACGGCAGTGCCGTTTCCTTCCCCCAATATGGGAGTTCCAATACATAGTATCAGATAAAATCAGCGGAGTAAAAATTAATGGTTATCAGCAAAAACAATTTCTACATCTCTCCAGAAGAGTACCTAGAAGGCGAGCGAGTAAGCCCGATCAAACACGAATACAGACGCGGACACGTTTATGCAATGACAGGGGCAAAAAAGCCTCACATTATTATTGCTAGTAATTTAATCCGGCTGCTGGGAACTCATCTTCTGAATACGCAATGCTTAGTTCTGTCATCAGATATCAAAGTGCGACTGGAAGAGGCAAATTGCTATTACTATCCTGACGTAGCGGTGACTTGCGACGAAAGAGATACCTCAACTACTGAAGATTTCATTTTATATCCATCTTTAGTAGTTGAGGTCTTGTCGCCCTCAACGGCAGCTTTTGACAGAGGTGATAAATTTGCAGATTACCAAACTTCTCGGAGTTTGCAGGAATACGTGCTCATAACTCAATCAGAAATCAAAATAGAGTGTTTTCGCGTCAACGCTGAGGGAAATTGGGTTTCTCAGACTTACCGACAAGGAGATGAGTTAGAGTTAATGAGTATAGATTTTCGCTGCCCGATCGCACAAGTTTATCAAAAAGTCCCCGGCATGGTATTTTGATGTATAAAACAAAATTTTGAGTAGCAATCTCCTCTCGTCTGTACTTTGACAAAAACCTTAAACCTATTTCTTAGTAAAGACTTTAGTTTTTCTGCCTAAGCGAAAGAAGGGCTAAAGTCCTTACTACGAAACGATGAGGACTGAAGTCCTCACTACGCACCCAAAAGATAATTTACTAGGCAGACAGGGAGCGTGTCACTTTTGCGACAAGTATAAATACTTAAGAAAAGTAAAATAGTGGCTTTGAGCCATTGTTGAGCAAAATAGGCGAGAATAATAGTGTCTTATTAATGGCGATTGAACCATGACCCCAGAACAGCAACAGGCGATTCAAACACATGTAGAAGCTATTTCTGCAATCCTGTATGCGGATTGTGAACCTGGCTCGTTAAAGACATTAGAAGATATCGAGCTAGCAGTAAAAGAAAGAGTGTTAACTCATGTAACACCACAGATCGGAATTTTTTTATCTACTCAGCTAGCGGCACAAAAGCAGGAAGGGTAAAGAAATTAAAAAGTACATTAGGTGATTTAAGTATCACCGAGAAGCAAGCGGCTCGACTAGGGTGTGGTACGGGAAGTAGATTAAGCCCGCATTTAGAAAACTGCTGTTTAAGACTGAGTGCTAATGTTGCCTATGAAAGTGCATCAAAAGATATTAAATACATAACTGGAGTTACTGTTCCATCGAAAACACAACAAAGATTAGTACATTATCAAGAATTCAATAAACCCGTAGCAACATTAGATATTACTGAACTAAGTGTAGATGGTGGCAAAGCCCGGTTAATCACACCACTCGGAGAAAAATCTGAGTGGAAAGACTATCGCTCTTTCATCACTCTGGATAAAATAAAACAACGGCATACCAACTTTATCCAGAGTCTAATGTTGTATATCCACGA